>JAEYPG010000075.1 GCA_023410975.1 Pseudomonadota bacterium | reverse complement strand
CGGCTTCCACGCGGGAGGTGGCGTCGCCGATGAGGTTCTTGATCTCGCGCGCCGCGTCGGTGGTCTTGCCCGCCAGGGCGCGCACCTCGCCGGCCACGACCGCGAAGCCGCGCCCGGCCTCGCCGGCGCGCGCCGCCTCCACCGCGGCGTTGAGCGCCAGGATGTTGGTCTGGAACGAGATGCTGTCGATGACCTGGATGATCTCGCCGATGCGCTGCGAGGCCTCGCGGATCTCGCCCATGCGCTGCACCATCTCCTGCATCGACTGCCCGCCCTGGCGCGCCGCGTCGGCGGCCTCCTGCGCCAGGCCGCGCGCGGTCTCGGCATGCTCGGCGCCGTGGCGCAGCGTGACGGCGATCTCCTCCACCGACGAGGCCGTGTGCTGCAGGCTGCCGGCCTGCAGCTCGGTGCGAGCACCCAGGTCGGCATTGCCCGCGGCGATCTGCTGGGAGGCCGTGCGGATGCCGTCCACCTCGCTGCGTACGTCGCCGACAATGGCCTGCAGGCTCACGTCGAGCTGTGTCAGGGCGCGCATGAGCTGCTCGGTCTCGTCGTCGCCGCCAGCCGCCTTCGCAAGCCCGAGTTGGCCGGCGGCCAGGCGGTTGGCCGTGACAATGGCCGATTGCAGCGGCGCCACGGCCATGCGTCGCAGCAGCAGTGCTGTCGTGGCGGCCAGGGCAAGTGTTGCACCCAGGGTCAGGCCCGCGTTCAACCCGGTTGCGGCCAGGACGCTACAGGCCAGCGAGCTGGCGATGCTCAACCCCGCAATGCGGGCTCCCAGGCCCCAGCGCAGCGCCGAATGCAGCCGGCCCAGCACAGTGCGAACATGCAACTCGCCGTGTTGCAGCACATAGCGCCCGGGCTGCTCGCGCATGTGTGCGTACAGCGCTTCGGCCTCGGCCACCTGCTCGCGCGAAGGCTTGCTTCGCACCGACAGGTAGCCTGCCACGCAGCCGTCCTCGATCACGGGCGTCACGTTGGCCAGTACCCAGTAGTGGTCCCCGTTCTTGCGGCGGTTCTTCACCACCCCGGACCAGGGCCGCCCATCCCGGATGGTGGCCCAGAGGTCGCGAAACGCCTCGGACGGCATGTCCGGATGGCGGATCAAGTTGTGTGGCTGGCCCAACAGCTCCTCGCGCGTGTAGCCGCTGGCCCGTATAAAGGCCGGATTGCCGTAGGTAATGCGGCTCTTGAGGTCAGTGGTCGACACCAGCGTCGTGCCCTCTTCCAGCACGTACTCGCAGCCGGTCACGGGGCCGGTATGGCGCATGGTCGTTTTCGTCGGGAGTCGGAGCTGCAGACACAGGCGTGTTCAGGCCGCGGCACAGGCCGCCGCGGTGAAGTGGCCTCGCGGGTCGTACGTCGGCGGGCCGTTGGCGCGACCCGCCTGGCTCACAGGGAGCGGCTGATGATTTCCTTCATGATCTCGGAAGTGCCGCCGTAGATGCGCGCCACCCGGGCATCGACCCAGGCACGGCCGACCTTGTACTCACTCATGAAGCCGTAGCCGCCGTGCAGTTGCAGCAGCTCGTCGAGCACCTTGCCCTGCATTTCCGAGCCCACGAGCTTGCACATTGCACCCACCTCGGGAGTGAGCTCGCCGCGCATGGCCTTGGCCAGGCAGTCGTCAACAAACACGCGCAGCATCGTGGCCTGGGCCTTGCACTCGGCGAGCTTGAACTTGGTGTTCTGGAAGTCGAACACGGTCTTGCCAAAGACGCGGCGGTCGCGCGTGTAGTCGATGGTTTCCTGCAGCAGCGCCTCGATCGAGGCCGCTGCGCGCAGCCCGATAATGGTGCGCTCCCAGGCCAGTTGGTGCGTGAGGTAGCCGAAACCCTTGTTTTCCTCTCCGAGCCGGTTGGCCACGGGCACGCGTACGTTGTCGAAGAACAGCTCCGACGTGTCCTGGCCCTTGAGACCGATCTTCTCCAGCAGTCGGCCCTTGGAGAAGCCAGGCCGGTCAGCCTCCACGCACACCAGCGTGAGGTCCTTGGCAGCGGGATCGAGCTTGGTGGCCGTGACCATCAGGTCGGCGTTGCCACCGTTGGTGATGAAGGTCTTCTGGCCATTGACGATGTAGTCGTCGCCGTCGCGGCGTGCGGTGGTGCGCATGCTGCGCAAGTCGCTGCCGATGCCGGGCTCGCTCATCGCGATGACGCCCACCGTCTCGCCGCTGACCATCCCGGGCAGCCAGCGCTGTTTCTGCTCCTCCGTGCCGTAGGCCACGATGTACGGCGCGACGATCTCGGAGTGGGTCGTGAAGCCCACGGCCGTGGCGTTCACGCGCGCGAGCTCCTCGATCATCACGGCCGAGTGCCCGAAGTCGCCGCCGGCGCCACCGTACTCCTCGGGCACCGTCACGCACAGCAAGCCGGCGTCACCGGCCTTGCGCCACAGCGACTTGGGCACGATGCCGGCCTTTTCCCATTCGTGCAGGTTCGGGGCGATCTCGCGCTCGATGAAGCGCCGGGCCTGCTCGCGGAACTGTTCGTGGTCTTCGCGGAATACGGGTCGCATGGTGAGTCTGTCTGGCTGTGTATCGGGGGTAGGGCGCTCAGCGGCCCGTGAACTGCGCAGGGCGCCGCTGCAGCATGGCGTTGACCGCTTCGAGGTGATCCTCGGTGTGGTGCGCCAGTGCCTGGTAGGCTGCCGAGAGCTCCAGCAGCGAGTCCAGGCGCATGTGCTGGCCCTCGCGCAGCAGCCGCTTGGTCAGGCGTAGCGCGTGAGCCGGGTTGGCCGCAATGCGTTGCGCCAGCGCCTGTGCGTGCTCCGCCAATGCCTCGCACGGCACCACTTCGGCCACCAGGCCCCACTCCAGCGCTCGGGCGGCGTTGATCGTGTCGCCGGTGAAGGCCATGAGGCTCGCCCTTGGCATGCCCACGATGCGGGGCAGCAGCCATGCCCCGCCATCGCCCGGCACGATGCCGACCTTCACGAAGCTCTCGGCGAACAGGGCGCTGTCGGCCGCGATGCGGATGTCGCACATGCACGCCAGGTCCAGCCCGGCGCCGATGGCTGGCCCGTTGATGGCAGCGATCACCGGCACGTCCAGCTCGTACAGGGCCAGCGGGATGCGCTGGATCGTGTTGCGATAGCTTTCGCGCACCTCGAAGGGGCTGCCGGCGAAGATGCCGCCGCGGTCGCGCATGTCCTTGACGTTGCCGCCGGCGCAAAAGGCGCTGCCTTCGCCGGTCAGCACCATCACCTTGACGGCAGGGTCACGTCGGATGCTGCGGCACAGCTCCTCGAGCTCGTGCATCTGGGCGGGCTCGGTGAGCGCATTGCGCGTCTCGGGGCTGTTGAGCCGGGCGGTCAGCACCGCACCCTGGCGCTCGACGGCCAGGAACGGGGTCGTGGTCATGCGATCTCTCCGAGGGTCAGATCCAGGCGGTTGGCGGTGACGGCCGGCCACAGCGACGTACTGCCGCCAGCGCATACCGCGCGGCCCAGGCGCTGTGCCCAGTGGCTAAGGTTGCCGAACTCGCTGCGCCAGCCCCACAGCCGACGGGTGGCCTGCTGCAGCGCGTGCTCATGGGTGAAGCCGATGGCACCGTGCACGGCGTGCGCCATGCCAGCCGCGACACCGGTGCCTTCGGCAGCACAGACCTTGGCCGCGGCGATGGCCCAGGCGTTGAGCTCGGTTGAGTTGCCGGCTTCGGCAAAGGCCGCCTCGGCAGCCACGGCCACGCAGCCGGTGTGCTGTGCCATCACCGCGAGCTGGTGCTGAATGGCCTGGAACGAGGCCAGAGGCTTGCCGAATTGCACGCGCTCGCCGGCGTAGGTGGTGCTCATCTGGAGAATGGCTTCCAGTGCGCCCGCGGCCTGGGCGCTGCGCAGCATGGCGCCGCCCAGCCACAGAGCCTCGCCACTGAGGCCTTGCGGCAGCCCGGCACTGGCCACCGGTGCAACGGCGTCGAAGTGCAGTTCGTCGCGAGGCTCACCGGCAACGTTGGCACGTTCGGTGCACGTGGCACGGCTGCGCGGGAGCACGACCAGCACGGGATTGGCGTCGCCGACAATGGCCACGGCATGGTGGACGTTGCGTCCCCACGGCACGTCATGCAGCGTTCCGCTCACGCGCGAGCCTTCAAGCTTCAGCGTCGAGCGCGCGGCGATACCCAAAGGCTCGTTGCGTGCCTCCAGGCCGCAGTGTCCGAGCAGGGCGTTGGCCAGCAACGTCTCGGGCAGCGGCAAGGGCAGAGTGTGACGCCCGCAGGCGCGCACGACGGGATACAGGTCCTCCCACGATGCGCCCGCGCCACCGAGCGCCTCCGGCGCCGCGGCGACTGCAAAGCCGGACTCCTCCAGCAGCGACCACAGGGCCTGCGGCCACTGGCCGGCCTCGCACGAGTTGACCAGTTCCGGCGTGACATGGTCGGCCAGCAGCCGTTCCATGGTGGATTCGAAGAGTTCACGCATGCTGCTACCTCAGTCCCAGGCCGCGGGCGATGATGCCGCGCAGGATCTCGCGGGTGCCCCCGCGCAGCGAAAACGATGGCGCCATCTGCATCAACGCCGCCAGCACCTGGGCATGGTCGCTGCCGCCGCCGACGACTGGCGGCTCGTCAAGGACGGCCTGGGCCAGTTCCGGAATCTCCTGCTCGAAGGCTGTGCCCAGGTCCTTGACGCAGGAGGCTGCCAATGCCGGGTTGGCGCCTGCGGCGAGTTCGGCCGTGACGGACAGAGACATCTGGCGCAGGCCTACCAGCCGCGCCACCAGGCGACCGATTTCCTTGGCCTGCAGGGCGTCGGGACGGCGGCCGCAGGCGTCGATGAGCGTGTGCAGCAGCGCGATGCTGCTGAGGAAGCGCTCCGGCCCGCTGCGCTCGAAGGCGAGCTCGGCCGTGACCTGCTCCCAACCCTGGCCCTCGGCCCCCACCAGGGTGTCCTGGTCCAGGTGCACATTGTCGAAGAACACCTCGTTGAAGTGCTCGCCGCCGGCCAGGTCGCGTATGGGCCGCACAGTGACGCCGGGCGCCTGCAAGTCGATGATGAACTGCGACATGCCTTCGTGGCGGGCGGCTGTCTTGTCGCCCGTGCGCACGAGTGCAATCATGTACTGCGAGTAATGGGCGTTGGTGGTCCAGATCTTCTGGCCGTTGAGCACCCACCCGCCCTTGGCATCGGTCGAACGCACGGCACGGGTGCGGATCGATGCCAGATCGGAGCCCGAGTTGGGCTCGCTCATGCCGATGCAGAAGTACGTCTCGCCGCGGCAGATGCCGGGCAGGTACTTCTCGCGCTGGGCCTCGCTGCCGTAGCGAAGGATCAGCGGGCCGCTCTGGCGGTCGGCGATCCAGTGCGCCGACACTGGCGCGCCGGCGGCAAGCAGCTCCTCGATCACCACGTAGCGGGCCCAGGGGCCGGCCTCGTGGCCGCCATAGCGGCGGGGCAGCGCCATGCCGAGCCAGCCGCGCCGGCCGAGCTCGCGACTGAAGGCCGGGTCGGCGCCCATCCAGGAGTCGGCGCTGCGCAAGGGCGGACGATCTTTGAGCGCCTCGGCCAGGAAAGTACGGACCTGCTCGCGCAGCGCCTGGGCCTCGGCAGGAATGTGGTGATGTCGGAATGCGATGGCCGTCATGTTCTTGCCTGGTGGGGCGGGGG
>JAEYPG010000067.1 GCA_023410975.1 Pseudomonadota bacterium | reverse complement strand
CGCGTTGGGCGCCACCATGAAATTGCGCAGCCAGATGCCCGAGCGCAGCGATTCGAGGCGGACCGTCTCGATCTCGTCGATGACCTGATGCGTATGCTCGACCCACCGAGCCGCCTTGTCGAACTCGCCCAGCACCCCATAGAGCGTCACCCCCATGCCGATCACAAGCAGCAGGGCAAGCAACTGGGTCAGACGCAGGACACGGGCGATGTGATGGAGCATTGGAGAGTGGAGCGCCGCTCGGCAACGGGCCGTGCGAATCGGACTTGGTTGATGGCTTCTATCGGCTCGGATATACACCTTGTTAATGCAGGAAACAGGAATACCTCACACGGGCGCCAAGCAGGAGAGGTATCCAGCAGGGCATGGCTCAAAGATTTGTCCAAAATTTTGTGGAAAATTGCCCGCCTGAATACGAAAATCTTTTAGAAACAAGAGCTTACATAGCGCGACTTGGAGTGCTTCTGTTGTCCTACAAGCAGCTGATTCCTGAGAGCGAAAGTCGGTGCGTGTTCTTGGGACCCATGCCAGGGCCGGCCTTCCAAACGATGTACCGCCGCCCGGCGGCAAGTTCGCAGTGACTCCCAACGACACGCCTGAGGTCCTGGACACCGACGCCGTGAAGCTGCTCGTCGTGGACGACATGCCGCTGAACCTGCTGAGCATGCAGGCACTGCTGCAGCAGCCCGGGCTGCAACTGCTTACCGCCACTTCCGGCGAGCAGGCGCTGGAGCTGCTGCTGCAGCACGACGACGTGGCGCTGGCGCTGCTGGACGTGTACATGCCGGAGATGGACGGATTCGTGCTGGCCGAGCTCATGCGCGGCTCCAGCCGCACGCGCGACATTCCCATCATCTTCGTCACCGCCGCACCCAGCGACCCAGTGCGCCTGTTCCGTGGCTACGAGGCCGGCGCGGTGGACTTCCTGCACAAGCCGCTGGAGCCGCACGTGCTGCAGAGCAAGGTGCGCGTGTTCGTGGAACTGCACCGCCAGCGCCGGCTGCTGCACCGGCGCAACGAAGAAGCGCGCATCGCCGCGCAGCGGATGCAGCTTGCACTGACGGCCGGCGCGATCATCGGTACCTGGATGTGGGACCTGCCCTCCAACGCGTTCACGGTGGACGAGCGCTTCGCGCAGCATCTGGGTATCGGCCCCGCCCAGGGCGGCGCGGGGCTGTCGCTGGAGCAGGTCATTGCCGCCGTTCACCCGCAGGACCTGCCTGGCCTGCGCATGGCTGTCGATGAGGCGATAGCGCGTGGCGGCCTCTTCAGCCATGAGTACCGTGTGCGTGGCCACGATGGCCGCTATCGCTGGATCGAGGCCAACGGCCGCGTGGAGTTGGACGAGGACGGCACGCCGCTGCGGTTTCCCGGTGTGCTGCTCGATATAGAGCGTCGGCGGGGGCTTGAGGCCGAACGCGACCAAGCGATGGGCCTTCTGCGTGCCTTCACGGCTGCCGTGCCAGGGGTCGTGTACGCCAAGGACCAGCAGGGACGAATGCTGATCGCGAACCGGGGTGTGACGGAGCTCATCGGCAAGCCGCCGCATCTCTACCTGGCCAAGACAGACCTGGAGTTCCTCGAAGACAAGGCGCAGGCCCAGGCCGTGATGAGCAACGACCGCCGGGTCATGGACAGCGGCGAGGTCGAGCAACTGGAAGAGACGGTGAACCGTCCCGACGGCACACCCGCCGTGTGGCTGTCCACGAAGGCACCGTTTCGCGATGCCCAGGGCCGGGTCATCGGCATCATCGGCTCCTCGCTCGACATCACGGCCCGCAAGGCGACAGAGGCCGAGCTGGCCCAGCTCAATGCCACGCTGGAGCAGCGGGTGGCGCAGCGCACGGCCGAACTGGCCGCTGCGCGCGATGCCGCCGAGGCCGCCAACCGTGCCAAGAGCGCATTCCTGGCCAACATGAGCCACGAGATCCGCACGCCGATGAACGCCATCCTGGGCTTGGCGCACTTGCTCGGACGCGAGAACATCACACCGCTGCAAGCCAGGCAGCTGAGCAAGATCGAGGGCGCGGCACGGCACCTGCTGTCCATCCTCAACGACATCTTGGACCTCTCCCGCATCGACGCCGGCAAGGTCGAGCTGGAGCAGCGCGACTTCGACTTGCCGGCAGTGCTGGAGCAGGTGTGTTCGATCGTGGGTGAAGACGCCGACGCCAAAGGCTTGGCCCTGGCGGTCGATGTGGGCACCGTACCCACGGCGCTGCAAGGCGACGAAACCCGTGTGCGCCAAGCCCTGCTGAACTACGCCAGCAACGCCGTGAAATTCACCAAGGCCGGTCGCGTCGTGTTGCGGGCGCGACTTCTTCAGGAGCAGGGACAGCGGCTGCTGGTGCGGTTCGAGGTCGAGGACACCGGCATGGGGATCGATCCCCAGCAGCTGCCGCGGCTATTCAAGGCTTTCGAGCAAGCGGACGCCTCCACCACGCGCGAACACGGCGGCACGGGCCTGGGGTTGGCCATCACGTACCGTCTGGCGCAACTCATGAGCGGTGATGCTGGCGCGCAAGCCCGGCCCGGTGGCGGAAGCGTGTTCTGGTTCACAGCCTGGCTGGGCCGTGGAGCGGCGGCGGGCAACGCTGCAGCGGAGCTGGTTGCGGCCGCAGACGCCGAGCTGCAACGGCGTCACGCCGGTGCACGGGTGTTGGTGGCCGAAGACAACCCCGTCAACCGCGAGGTGGCGCTGGCGCTGCTGCGCCGCGTAGGCCTGGACGTCGAATTCGCGGAGGATGGACGCGTTGCAGTTGAGAAGGCCCGGCAAACGGCCTACGACCTGGTGCTGATGGACATGCACATGCCGCTGCTGGACGGTTTGGGGGCCACGCGTGCACTGCGCGCGCTGCCCGGGCTGCAAGGGTTGCCCATCCTCGCCATGACGGCCAACGCTTTCGACGACGACCGCACGGCGTGCCTGGCCGCCGGCATGGACGATTTCATTGCCAAGCCGGTGGAGCCACAGGCCCTGTACGCGGCCTTGCTGAAGTGGCTCGACTGGAGCAGACATGACACGTCCTGCGGCTCCAGAGCCCGATGCGCAAATTGAGGAGCATCGAAGGATGGACAGCGCTGCAAAGGCCGTGCAGCGCGGAAGCCTCGTCTCGTCGTCATAGAAGGCGCCCACGGCACAGGCACCCAGGCCGCTGACCGACGCTTCCAGGTAGACCGGTGGCAGCAGCAGCGGCAACAGCACCCAGAGCAGCTTCGGCATCGCGCGTCGTCCCCAGCAGCGTGGGGCCATCGGCGCAGCCGAAGAATCAATGCCAAGGTGTGTCCAGCTGAAACCCGGTGCCAGGTGCGGTGCGCGAATTGCTGCATTGCAGCAAAATCAAAGCACATCGTCCCGGACCACAGGAGACAAAGGGGCGGCGCCGGCTTTCGCGGACTGCCGCGGGGGGCTGGAGCCGCCGATGGACGCTCGTCGATCCCCAAGCCGGGACCCAACGACATCGCCGAGCACCTTCGCAACCCGTCTGTCCTCAGGAGCTGCCATGCCCACCGAAGCCTTTGAAACCCTGCTGTCGCCCTACTCCAAGCTCATGCGCGCCAACATGGAGCTGATCGCCAAGTTCTCGACCGCGCCCGAGGTGATGGCGCGCACGCTGGGCACCGGCCCGAAGCTGTCCGGCTCGGGCCTCGACGCGGCGCTGGGCGTCTTCCCCGCCAACGCCTTCAACGACTTCCTGCTGGGGCTGGTGAAGAACTGGATGGAGTTCCTCACCGACCTGGGCCAGAGCGCGATGAGCCTCGTGGACCAGGGCCAGGAGGCCTTCCTCAAGCGCGGCCCGGCCATGGCCGGCGATGCCGCCCGCGCCATGACCGAAGCGGCCCAGGGCAAGACACCCCGGGTGAAACCGGCGGCGGCGTGATGCCCGACACCCGCTGAACCGCCATGCCGCCCCACGCCCGTGGGGCGCTTTCCTTTAGGCCCCTCAGCGTGGCGCCGAAGCCGCTCCCGGCACCGCCGCCGCCCCGCACGCGCCCTGCGCCGAGCCTTCGTCCGGGCCTTGCGCCTTCAGCCGCGCCAGGATGCGCACCCCCGAGC
>JAEYPG010000035.1 GCA_023410975.1 Pseudomonadota bacterium | reverse complement strand
CCCTGCTGGTTGCCTTGTTGGTTTTGTTGGCTCTGGTTGCGGTCTTGGCTCGTCATGTTGACTCCTTGGTAGTCATCAAGGCCGGCGAAATTGCCGGCACAAGGACTACGGCAAGTGAAGTGCCCGCAAACAAGCGGCCCGGGCGCACAGCGCGGCACCGGGCCGGGGGATGGACTGCCCATGCTAGGCTGCCGCGCGTTGTGGCAAGCCCCGGGAGGAGCCCCTGTGAACGACCCCGTCAAAACCTTCAATACCTGTGACATCTGCGACGAGCGCAAGGTGCAGGCGGGCGACGCGCTGCGCGTGCTGCCGCCGGTGTTTCGCGACTTCGGCGCCGTGAGCGCCTTCAGCGGCCCGGCCGTGACCGTCAAGTGCTTCGAGGACAACACGCTGGTGAAGGCCGCCTGCGACAGCCCGGGCGAGGGCAGGGTGCTGGTGGTGGACGGCGGCGGTTCGCTGCGCCGCGCGCTGCTGGGCGGCAACCTGGGCCGCGCGGCGGAGAAGAACGGCTGGGCCGGCGTGATCGTGGACGGCTGCGTGCGCGACGTGGCCGAGCTGGCGACCTACCGCATCGGCATCCGCGCGCTGGCTTCCTTGCCGCTGCCCACCGAGAAGCGCAACGAGGGCCAGCGCGACGTGGCAGTGACGATCCAGGGCATTCCGGTGCGCCCGGGCGACTGGATCGTGGCCGACGCCGACGGCACGCTGGTGCTGTCACAGCCGCCTCGGTAAGCCGCTGCCCGACCGCGCCATCGCGGCCTGCGGGATGGGCGGGGCGGTGAAATCAGTTTCGAACGTGTGCCGTGCCGCTCCATGCGTGCCGGAAGGCCTCGGCGGGCGGCTACAATATCGCTCTTCGGGGTGTAGCGCAGCCTGGTAGCGCAACTGCTTTGGGAGCAGTGGGTCGGATGTTCGAATCATCTCACCCCGACCAATTTCTTCATTGCCATCAATGCCTTGGAAAGCCTTCTGCAAGAAGTTTCCAAGGCTTTTTTATGGGCGCGGCATCCAACCGCGCTCCCTGCAGAGTGGGATGGACAAGCCGATGCAGACCTCGCGGCGCCGTTTGCTGAATTCTGCAGCGCGGGTGCTGGGCCTGTTCGTGCTGGCCGGTGCTTTGCCCAGTCATGAGGCCCGTGCCCAGCTCGAAGCCTGGGACGCCGCCTTTGCCAGCCGCGATTTCAAAAGTGCCCTGCGCGCGCTGGGCGGCGAGGGTGCCGAGTCTGGCGGGCAGGTGCAGCTCGATGGTCCGGACGTGGCGGAGAACGGCGCGGTGGTGCCTTTCACCGTCACCACGGCGCTGCCGGGCGTGTCGCTGATCGCGCTGTTGGTGGAACACAACCCCGGCCCGCTGGCCGCGGTGTTCGCACTGCCGCCGGGTACCGAAGCTTTCATCTCCACCCGGCTGAAGATGGCCGAGAGCTCCACCGTGCACGCACTGGTGCGCGCCGAGGGCGGGCTGTTCCTGGCACGGCGCCCGGTGCGCGTGATCCAGGGCGGCTGCGCCGGCTGAAGGAGGGCTCGCCATGGGACAGCCCAGCCGGATGCGGGCCGTGGAGAACGGCGGCGTGGTGGAACTGCGGGTCGTGATGAGGCACGTGATGGAAAGCGGCCAGCGCCGCGACGCATCGGGCGCGCTGGTGCCGGCACATCACATCGATCGCGTGGACATCGAGTGCGGGGGCCGCCCTGTGCTCCAGGCGCGGCTGGGGCCGGCGGTGTCGCGCGATCCCTTCCTGCAGCTGCGCTTTCGTGGCGCCAAGGGCGAGCGCGTGATGGTGCGCTGGGTGGACGACCGGGGCGACACGCGCAGCGACGAGGCTACCGTCGGCTGATGCCGAACCCGGCTCAGTCCGGCAGCGTCTCGCCCACGTAGCGGCGCACGCGCGGGGGCTGGTCGCCCCGGTGGAAGGCGAAACGGCGCTCGCGCAGCCGCATGTCGGAAGCGGTGATGCGGTCGATGCGGCGCAGGTGCTCCACCCAGGACTCGTCCACGAAGTACTCCACGTGGCGGCGCGGGTCGCTGCTGTCGTGCAGCAGGCCCCAGCTCAGCGCGCCCTGGCGCAACCGCGCACGGCGGCTGTCGCGCATCACCGCAGCGAACTCCGCGGCATCGGCTTCGTCCACGAAGTACTCGATGGTCACCATCACCGGCCCGGCCTCGGGCGCGATTTCGAAGGCCGGGGGCGGATCGAGCGTGATCGCATGCGGCGTGAGGTCCTCGGCCGGCAGCGTCTCCAGGCGGTAGCGGCGCAGCAGCAGCACCAGCAGCACGGCGCTGGCCGCAGCCACCAGCAGGCTGGTCTGAACGTTGGTGAAGCTCGCCACCTGGCCCCACAGCGCGGCCCCCGCCGCGTTGCCGGCCATCAGCGCCATCTGGTAGATCGACATGCCGCGCGCGCGCACCCAGTTGGGCAACGTCAGCTGCGCCGTGATGGTCAGGGAGTTGGCCACCGAGATCCACGCTGCGCCGGCCAGCACCATGGTTGGCGCGGCGATCCAGACGTTGGGTGCCACTGCCACGCCCACCATCGCCACGGCGTTGATGAGCGTGCCGTACTCCACGAGCTGGTCGCGGTCCCAGCGCGCGCGCAGCTGCGGCAGCGCCAGCGCCGCGGCGATGGCGCCCGCGCCCATGCAGGCCAGCAGCACGGTGAAGGTGCCCGCGCCGCCGCCGTGCAGGCGCTGCGCCAGCAGCGGCAGCAGCGCGATCAGCGCCGTGGCTTGCAGAAAGAACACGAACACGCGCAGCAGCACCACGCGCATGCCCGGCGACTCGCGCACGTGCTGTACGCCCACGCGCATGGCGCCCACGAAGCGCTCGCCGGGCAGGGCGGAGTTGCGCGGCTCGTAGCGCCAGCGCCACACCAGGAAGCTCGCCACCAGCGACAGCGCGGCGTTGAGCGCGAACACCCAGGCGCTGCCCAGGCTGGCGATGATGGCCCCCGCGGCGATGGGCCCGGCGATGCGCGAGGCGTTCATGGCCACGCCGTTGAGCGCCAGCGCGGCGCTGAGCTCGCGCTTGCCCACCAGTTCCGGAACGATGGCCGCGAACACCGGCCAGCGCATGGCCAGCCCGATGCCGTTGGTGAACACCAGTACCAGCAGCAGCGGCGCCGTGAGCTGCCCGGTCATGGACACGCCCGCGAGCACCACGCCCACGGCCGCGACCCAGAGCTGCGTGAACATGAACCAGCGCCGGCGGTTGACGATGTCGGCCAGTGCGCCGCTGGGCAGGCCCAGCAGGAACACCGGCAGCGTGGAGGCCGACTGCACCAGCGCCACCAGGGCCGGGTCGTGGGTGAGCGAGGTCATGACCCAGGCCGCGGCGACGTCGTTCATCCACATGCACACGTTGGCCGTGAGCCAGGCGCTCCACAGCATGCGGAACACGGGAACACGCAACGGGGCAAGAGCGCCGGAAGGTGCGTCTGGGGAGGCTTCAGAGACGGTGGACATCGACGGTGGTCGAGGGGCGATGCAGTTGAATCATCGCAACCCTGGCAGCTGGGGAGTGAAGCGGAACCCGCTACGTCTCAGATCCTGGGACAGATCATCGAGCGTGGCGAATGCGGGCTGCTGTAGGGCAAGGGCCGCGCCGCTGTGCGCTGCGTGGAATGGCCTGCCCGGAGGGACTCGAACCCCCGACCTGCTGCTTAGAAGGCAGCTGCTCTATCCAGTTGAGCTACGGGCAGTGCAGAGGGGCAATTGTAAGCAGGCGCGAGGCCCGGTCCCGCCGGATCTGTCAGCGCCTGGCGTATTGCGTGGCGCCGAACAGCGTCTCGCGCGCCTTGTCGTCCATCTGTGGCTTGCGCTGGTCGGCCAGCACTTCCACGCCGCGCTGCACCGCCGGGCGGGCGGCGATCTCGTCGAACCAGCCCTTGAGGTTCGGGTAGTCGTTCCAGTCGATGCCCTGGTTCTTCCACGAGCGCAGCCACGGGAAGACGGCCATGTCGGCGATGCTGTACTCGACGCCGGCGATGTAACGGTAGCGGGCGATCTGGCGGTCCATCACGCCGTAGAGACGCTTGGCCTCGTTGGTGTAGCGCTCGATGGCGTAATCGATCTTCTGAGGCGCATAGATGCGGAAGTGGTGCGCCTGGCCCAGCATCGGGCCCACGCCGCCCATCTGGAACATCAGCCACTGCAGCACCTCGTACTTGCCGCGCGTGTCCTTGGGCAGGAACTTGCCGGTCTTGCCGGCAAGGTAGAGCAGGATGGCGCCGGACTCGAACAGCGAGAAGGGCTTCCGGTCCGGACCGTCGGGATCGACGATGGCAGGAATCTTGTTGTTGGGACTGATGGCGAGGAAATCGGGGTTGAACTGGTCGCCCGCGCCGATGTCCACGGGATGCGCGCGGTAAGGCAGGCCACACTCTTCGAGCATCACGTGGACCTTGTGACCGTTGGGCGTGGGCCACGAATACACTTCGATCATCTTGGCTGTCTCCTCTCGCGTCTTCGGGCGCCCCATTGTGCGCCAGCCCTCATGCTCGACGCCTTCAAACAATGGTTCTCACGCCGCGCGGGGCTGCCGGGCGAGCGTGCGCTGGCCGACTGGGCGCATGCGCAGGGCCATCACTTCAAGCGCAGCCGCGACGCCGACGGCTTCATCGTCGAAGCCCATGACGGTGCTTGGCGGCTGGAATGGGGGCCGTCGCAGCGGCGCTACATCACCGGCCAGGAACTGCGGCTGCGCGCACCGTTGAGCGGCGGTGCCGGGCTTCAACTGCTCGTGCTTACACGGAGCCTGCTCGACCTGCTGGAGAAGCAGGAGTTCGAGCAGTACACGCAGGGCCTGCAGACCCGCATCGACCTGGCCACGCCCGATGAAATGCGCTGGCTGGTGCTGCATCCCAAGCTGCCCGCGACGGAGCTGTCCGCGCTGCGCGGGCACTTCGGCGCCGTGGGGCAGCCGCTGGAGGCGCTGTCGAGCTGGGTTGGCGGCACGCTGGGAGCGGCGCTGGTTGAGCTGGCCGCGGCCCGAGGCGCCGGCTTGGCGCCATTGATGCTGATCGTGCAGCGCGAGCGGCTGACGCTGCGCACGGCGCTGGAACAGCCCGAGCCTGCGGTCATCACTGAGCTGCTGCAGCTGTTCGAGGTGGCGCGCCGCGAAGGCCAGCGCGTGGCGGCCCAATGGCAACTGGCAGGGCCGCCGGATCCCGCGGCCTCACTGTGGCCGCATTCCGCGGACGGGCCGGACAGCCAGTTGCGCTGAAGGCCGCGTGCCGGCCATGGCCCCCGGCCGGTGAGCGGCGACCCCGTGCTAGAGTGGTCCGGCTATATCGGTATGCCCGGAGGGAGGGATGTCCCGAAAACTGCTGCTGAGCCTGGCTGCCGCTTCCTGTGTGGCCATGGCCGCGCCCAAGGGCGACGCTGGCGCTGCGGCGCCCAACGAAACGAAGAAGGCTTCATCGGCGCCGGCCACGACCGCCGAGAAACTTCAACAACGGCTGCACGCGCTGGAGGAGCGTGTGGAGCAACTGCAATTGCAGTCCAGGCAGGACCAGGAGCTGCTGGAACAGGGCCGCCGCCGCCAGGCAGAGCTGGAGGTCGCTTCGCACGCCATGCCCTGGCTGCTGGGCATGCTGGTGGCGCTGGCGGCCGTCGCGGTCGGACTGGCCTGGCGCGTGCAGGCCCTGTCGCGCCGGCGCCAGGACGTCTGGTGGGACACCTCCGCGCCGCTGGACCTGGAAGCGCCGCGCGACGAGGCGCCTGTCACTGCGGCCGTGGTGTTCAACGAACCGGCACGCGGGGAGGCGGCGAGCACCCGCCCGCCGCTGGCGCCCTTGCCGTCCACCGGGGTGCTGCCGGTGAACGAGCAGATCGCGCTGTCGCAGCAGGTCGCGCTGCTGTGCGCTCTGGGGCAGGACGACAAGGCCATCGAGCTGTTGCAGGCGCAACTGATCGAGGGCGGACGCACGCCGTGGCTGCTGCTCAAGCTGCTGGCGCTGCACCAGCGCATGGGGCAGCGTGCGGCTTTCGACAAGCTCGCACGCCAGGTCGCTGCGCGATTCGGCTGCACGCTCCCGGTCTGGGATGCCGCGCCGCAACCCGGGCTGGAGGGCGAGCCGGCGTTGCTGGCCTCGCTGCAGCAGAGCTGGGAGGCGCCGGTGGATGCGCTGCTGCTGCTGTCCAAGCTGCTGCTGCAGCCGCAAGCGCTGCCCTCGCTGGCCGCCTGCGAGGACATGCTGCTGCTCTACCGCATGGCGCATGAGCGCCATTGCCAGGAAGTGGCCGGCTGCGAGATCGACCTGCCGCTGGCCTTGTCCCCGGTGCTGGACGATGGCAGGTCGTCGCTGCCGTCGCTGGTGGCGCCCCGCATCGCGCTGCAGCCGGCGCCCTGAGCGCCGCCGCCCGCGCGGCGCCGGGCTTACAGCCGAGCCAGCCGCTGCAGCGCCGTCTGCAGCGTCTCGTCCTTCTTGGCGAAGCAGAAGCGCACCACGCGCTGCTCGAAGCCTCCGGCGTAGAAGGCCGCCAGCGGGATCGCCGCCACGCCGATCTCCGTCGTGAGGAAGCGGCAGAACTCGGCCTCGGGCAGGTCGCTTAGCGCGGAGTAGTCCACGCACTGGAAATAGCTGCCTTCGGTCTGCAGCGGGCGCAGCCGCGTGACCTGCAGCCCGGCGCGGAACAGGTCGCGCTTGCGCTGGTAGAAGCCGCCCAGCTCCAGGTAGGGCGCCGGGTCGGCCATGTAATGCGCCAGGCCGTGCTGCATCGGCGTGTTGACCGTGAACACGTTGAACTGGTGCACCTTGCGGAACTCCGCGCTCAGCGGCGCCGGGGCGGCCACGAAGCCCACCTTCCAGCCGGTGACATGGTAGGTCTTGCCGAAGCTGGAGACGATGAAGGCGCGCGCCGCCAGCTCGTCCACGCTGGCGGCGCTCACGTGCGCGCGGCCGTCGTAGACCATGTGCTCGTACACCTCGTCGGACAGCAGCAGCACATCGGTGGGGCGCAGGATCTCCGAGAGGTGCTGCATCTCCTGGCGCGTCCAGACGCTGGCGCCGGGGTTGTGCGGGGTGTTGATGATCAGCAGTCGCGTGCGCGGCGTGATGGCCGCAGCGATTCGGGCCAAGTCCGGCCGGAAGCTGCCCGGCGTCAGCGGCACCCGCACCACCGTGCCGCCGGCGAGCTCGATGTTGGGGGCGTAACTGTCGTAGCAGGGCTCCAGCACGATCACCTCGTCGCCCGGATGCACGCAGCACAGGATCGCGGTAAGGATGGCCTGTGTGGCGCCGGCGGTGATGGTGATCTCGGTATCGGCGTCGTAGCGGTGGCCGTACAGCGCCTGCACCTTGTCCGCGACCGCCGCGCGCAACGCCGGCACGCCGGCCATGGGCGGGTACTGGTTGAGTCCGGAACGCATGGCCTCGCCGACCGCGTCCACCAGACGCGGATCGCCCTCGAAGTCCGGAAAACCCTGGCCCAGGTTCACGGCGCCGTGCGTCTGTGCCAGGGCGGACATCACCGTGAAGATGGTGGTGCCGACCTGCGGCAGCCGGCTGGGAAATGCGGGTGTGCGCGGCGTGGCTGTTGAGGCGTCAATCTGCATGGCAAGCACTTCCGGTCGGGAGCCGCAGCGAAGGCGGCGGTCAGAGGTCGTAGTCGTCGCCGCTGCCGGCCATGGCGCGGTTGATGAGCGTGCGTGTGAGGCGGTCCGACAGCAGCTCGGCGAAGGTGTAGACGAAGTTGCGCAGGTAAGCACCGCGCTTGAAGGCCACGCGCGAGACGTTCATGCCGAAAAGGTGGCCCGCCGGGCGTGCCACCAGGTCGCCCCCGGGCGGGTCGTCGCGCACCGCCATCTCCGCCAGAATGCCCACGCCCAGGCCCAGCCGCACGTAGGTCTTGATGACGTCGGAGTCGATGGCCTCCAGCACGATCTCGGGCTGCAGCCGCCGCTGCGCAAAGGCCTGGTCGATGCGCTTTCGACCGGTGAAGGCCGGCTGGTAGGAGACCAGCGGTTCGCGCGCGAGCTGCTCCAGCGTCGGGCGCTCGACGCCGGCCAGTGGATGCGTGGCGGGCACCACGATCACGTGCTGCCATTCGTAGCAGGGCAGCGTCACCAGGTCGCCGTATTCGGACAGCGACTCCGTGGCCAGTCCGATGTCGGCGCTGTCGTCGAGCAGCATCCCCGCCACCTGCTCGGGCGTGCCCTGGTGCAGACTGACGCTGACCTTGGGATGGCGCTTGCGCAGCAGCGCCACCGGCTCGGGCAGCACGTAGCGCGCCTGGGTGTGCGTGGTGGCGATGGACAGACGCCCCGCGTCCTGCTTGCCGAACTCCTCGCCGATGCGCTTGAGGTTGCCCACCTCGCGCAGGATGATCTCCACCGCCTGCAGCACCTGATAGCCGGGCTCGGTCACGCGCTTGAGACGCTTGCCGTGGCGGGCAAAGATGTCAACGCCCAGCTCCTCCTCCAGCTCCAGGATGGCCTTGCTGATGCCGGGCTGCGAGGTGTGCAGCGCCTTGGCGGTCTCGGTGAGGTTGAGGCCGCGACGAACGGCCTCCTGGACGAAGCGGAACTGGTGCAGGTTCACGGCTGGTTGGCCTCTTTGGTCGCCAGCAGGCTCAGTGCCGCGCCGGCCATGGCCTGCACCACTGCGGGCAGCTCGCCCACGCCGGGTGCAGCTCGAAGCGCACGCCCGGGTGCGCGGCGCGCAGGGCGTCGAGCAGCCTCGGCAGGTCCTTGCGCACGTGGCCGCCCGCGCCCAGGAACAGCGGCAGCACCTCCACGGCGCGACAGCCGTCCTGCACCAGTTGCGCTGCCGCTCGCGCGAGGTCGGGCTGCATGAATTCAAGGTAAGCCAGCTGCAGCGGCGTGTCGGGCCGCTGGGCACGCACGGACTGCGCTACGGCTTCGAAGGGGCGCGCCCACTCGGGGTCGCGTGCCCCGTGCGCGAACAGCAGCAGTCCACGGGATGCGTCGTTCATCGGTAACGTACCAGCCAGGTGAAAGCCGCCAGAGACAGCAGCAGGTAGAAGATGCTGGGCGCGGCGGCGGTGAGCCAGGGCGTCCATTCGCGCAGCAGGCCCAGGTGCCCGGCGACGTTGTTGAGCAGTACGAAGCTGATGCCCAGCATGATCCCGCCGAAGACCTTGTAGCTGATCCCTCCGGCGCGCGCGTGCAGGTACGCAAAGGGCAACGCCAGCGCCACCATCACGAGGCAGGCGAACGGGTAGAGCGCCTTGCGCCAGAAGCGGATGGCATGGCGCTGCGCGGCCTGCTCCTGGTCCGACAGGTGCGCGGTGTAGCGCCACAGTTCCATCGTGCTCATGGTGTCGATGGGCAGCACCGCCGCAGCCACCACGTCCGCGCCCAGGTTGCTGGCCCAGCGCAGCTCGGGCAGCCGCTCCAGTTGCACCTGCACCTGTGGCTGCGCGGCGGAGGCCGCCTCGGCTGGCGGCCAGACGGTGCGCTGCACGTCCTGCAGCGTCCACACCGCGTCGGCACCGATGCGCGCCCGTGCCGCGGCGATGCGCTCCTGCAGCCGGCCCTGCTCATCGAACTCGAAGATGCGCACGCCTTCGAGCGCTCCGTCGGGCGCCAGGCGCTGCACGTTGAGCGAGACCTGGTGCGAGCCGCCGTGGGGCGTGGTGCGGCGCTCGCGCAGCCAGGCACCGGTGCGGCCCAGGTCCTGTCCGCCGCTGGCAAGCGCCTTGACGCGTACCGCCTCTCGCTCGCTGGCCGGCACCACGAAGTCGCCGACCACGAAGGTGATCAGCGCGAAAACCACGCCCAGCACCGCCAGCAGCGACAGCGCCCGCCCCGGCCCCAGCCCGCCGGTGCGCAGGATGGTGAACTCGCTGGACTGTGCCATGCGCGCCATCGAGTAGATCGTGCCGATGAGCACCGCAATGGGGATGAGCTCGTAAAGATGGCCGGGGATTTCGAGCAGGCTCGACATCAGCGCCATCGGCAGCGTATAGCCGTGCCGGCCCACGTCCTCGAGTTCGTCGACGAAGTCGATGAAGAAGAACAGCGACAGGAACGCCAGCGCCACGAAGAACACGGCGCCGAGGATGTCGCGGTAGAGCAACCGCCGGACCGTCTTCATGCGCGGCTCCCGCGCAGTCGCAGCCGCGCCGTCGTGCCCTGCTCGCGCCACCACAGCAGCGCCAGCGCCAGCGCCAGCGCCGCGCCATGCAGGCCCAGCAGCGCCCCGGCCAGCCCCAGCCGGCCGCCACTCACCCAGGCCTGCGAGAGGTTGATGAGGTTGTAGTAGATAACGAAGCCCAGCAGCGCGAACAGCAGGTTCCAGTTGCTGGCGCGGCGCGGGTTGGTGGCCGACAGCCCGACGCCCAGCAGCAGCAGGTTGCCCGCGCCCAGCAGCAGCCCGAAACGCCAGGCCAGCTCGGCGAGTTGGCGCGGGCCGGGCTGGCGCAGCAGGTCCAGCGTGGGCATGGTCTTGGGCGAGCGTTCCTGGGCGGTACGCGCCTGGTGTTCGTCCACCACCACGTGGTAGGTGTCGAAGCGCGAGAGCGTGAGCGTGCCGTCGCTGCGGTCGGTCTCGTTGCGCTGTCCTTCTTCAAGCACAAGAATGCGGCGCTCGGGGTCGCTGTTGTTGTCGATGTGGCCGCCATGCGCCGACACCACCGTCTCGCGCCGCTCGTCGTTGGAGAGTACGAAGACGTTGCGGGCCCGCGTGGCGTCGTTGTCGCCGTCGCGTTCGACGAAGAACACGCGGTTGCCGTCGCGCGAGACCTGGAACACGCCCGGCGCCACGCGCGAGAGGTCGCTGCGTTGCTGGTAGCGCTCGCGCAGCTCGACCGTCATGCGGTTGCCCCAGGGCCATACGAGCAGCACCAGCAGCCCGATGACCAGCAGTACCGGCCAGCTCGTGCGCAGTACCGGTCGCACGAAGCGCGACAAGCTCACGCCGCTGGCGAACCAGATCGCCATCTCGCTGTCGCGGTACATGCGGCCCAGCGTGGCCACCACGGCAATGAACATCGACAGCGCCAGCATGGTGGGCAGGTGGCTCAGCGCCGTGTAGCCCAGCAGCAGCACCACGTCCTGCGGCGCCACCGAACCCCCGGCGGCCAGGCCCAGGGTGCGGATCAGCATCATCGTCAACACGATGGTCAGCAGCACGACCAGCGTCGCACCGAAGCTGCGCGCCAGCTCTCGGCGCACGGTGGTATGGAATAACATCAGGCGATCTACGAACTTGGCGTCATTATGGACTTGCGATCCCTCGTTCCCGGCGCGGCCGGGTTGGCCGGTGTGGCCGCCGATGCACTGGTGCTGGTCGTGGCCGGTAGCGAGGCACAGCAGACTCTGGAGCCGCCGCTGGCGGCGCTGCTGGCGGAAAGCGTGAAGGCGGGCGACTTCGAATTCAAGCCGGGACGCACGTTGTATGTGCATCGGCCGGCAGGCGTGAAGGCGCCGCGCCTGGTGTTCGCGGCGGCCGCGGATGCATCGCCCAAGGCCTTCAAGGCCGCGGTTGCGGCGGCGCTCGGGGCGTTGAAGTCGCTGGGCGTGCGTCACGCGGCGGTGGCCTTCGCGGCGGCCAGGGAAGAGGGCGTCGCCGTGCTGGACGACCGGCACGCCGAGGCGCTGGCCATGGCCGTGGCCGATGCCACTTATATCTACCGGCACACCAAGCCCAGCGCACCCGAAGGAGCCAAGCTGCAGAAGGTGTCGCTGGTGTGCGACAAGGCCTCAGCCAACGCGCTCAAGAAGGGCTTGGCGCGCGGCCAGGCGATCGCCGAGGGCGTCACGCTGGCGCGCGAGTGCGCCAACCGTCCCGGCAACCACTGCACGCCGACCTTCCTGGCCGAGCAGGCGCAGGCGTTGGGGGCGCAATTCGGCTTCAAGGTCGAAGTGCTTGGCCGCAAGGAGGTGGAGAAGCTTGGCATGGGCGCCTTCATTGCCGTGGCGCAGGGGTCCGACGAGCCGTTGCGCTTCATCGTGCTGCGCTACGAGGGTGCGGCGCGTAGTACCGCGCCGCTGGTGCTGGTGGGGAAGGGCATCACCTTTGACAGTGGCGGCATCTCCATCAAGCCTGCGGGCGAGATGGACGAAATGAAGTTCGACATGTCCGGCGCCGCCAGCGTGCTGGGCACCTTCCGCGCGCTGGGCGAGCTCTCGCCCAAGGTCAACGTGGTGGGCCTGATCGCCGCGTGCGAAAACCTGCCCAGCGGCCGCGCCAACAAGCCCGGCGATGTGCTGCGCTCGATGTCGGGGCAGACCATCGAGGTGCTCAATACCGACGCTGAGGGCCGCCTCGTGCTGTGCGACGCGCTCACCTACGCCGAGCGCTTCAAGCCTGCGGCCGTGGTGGACATCGCCACGCTCACCGGCGCCTGCGTGATCGCCCTAGGTGGGCAGCGCTCGGGCCTTTTCTCCCCGGACGAGGAGTTGGCCGGGCGGCTGCTGCAGGCTGGCGAGGCTGCTCTCGATCCGGCTTGGCGCATGCCAATGGACGACGAGTACGACGAAGCGCTCAAGAGCAACTTCGCCGACGTCGCCAACGTCGGCCCGCGCGGCGGCGGCGCCATCACGGCGGCCATGTTCCTCAAGCGCTTCGCCAAGGCCTTCCGCTGGGCGCACCTGGACATCGCCGGCACCGCCTGGAAGGGCGGCGCGGCCAAGGGCGCGACCGGCCGCCCGGTGCCGCTGCTCACGCACTTCGTGCTCTCGCACGCGCGCTGAACGGACGGGCCGCTCGTTCATCACACGGCCGCCCAAGCTTCGAGGCCGAGGCGGCAAACCGAAGGAAATCAAAGCGATGGCGTTGTCTGAAGTCGCCTTCCACACCGGCGTGGGCGACAAGATCGGCTATTGCTGCCGCCTGCTGCGCAAGGGTTACCGGCAGCAGGCCCGCATGGTTGTCGCGGGTGAAGCCGAGGCGCTGTCGCGGCTGGACCAGGCCCTGTGGCTGTTCGATGTGCGCTCCTTCATCCCGCACCGGCGACTGCGTGCGGGCGAGCCCGTGCCGGCGGCGCTGCTGCGCACGCCGATCTGGCTGATCGAGCCCGGCGCCGAAGCGCCGCAGCATGGCGTGCTGCTGAATCTGGGCCCCGTGGTGGTCCCCGATTTCGAGCGCTTCGACCGGCTGATCGAGGTGGTCGGCCTGGACGAGGCGGACCGCCTGGCCGCACGTCGACGCTGGCGCGCCTACGAGGCCCAAGGCCTACGTATCACGCATCACACACAGGAAGGATTGGGGTGATTCCAGGGTTGTTGCGGGGGAGGAATTGATCGGATGCATGTCAACCGATGTCCGGTTTATTTGCGTTATCGTTATTCCTGCTGAAACTGTTACCAGTTCTCTCTTCTCAACCCGGAGGTCCCGA
>JAEYPG010000612.1 GCA_023410975.1 Pseudomonadota bacterium | reverse complement strand
GCCTGGGGCCGTCCCCCTGCGGCGTCGGCCGCGCCCCTGACCGCCTGGCTGCCCGGCCCGCCGGCGGGGAGGGGGCGGGTCGAAAGTCTGGCCCTCGGCCGCTCAGGACCGACCGGTTCCCCGAATTTTTATGGGGAACGAAAACTACCCCCGGGGGGGTTGAACGGCATAGAGGCCCCACACGGCGCTGAGGCGCTCAGGGCCGCGCGCGCACTCCCGGATTGAGAAAGCCGCTCTATGAGCCAAAAACTCCCGCCGTTCTCGGTCGGCACGATGCCCGAAGGGGCGTCAAAACCGGGGTCCAAAGCGGGCGACATCCAGTCGCCTGACCCGCCGCCGTGCACGGACCTCAGCGACCGCGAAGTCGCGCTCTTCGAGCACGTGTGCGGCTTGCTGCGGCAGGCTGGCATCGAGCACCTGACCGCTGGCCTCGGCATCGTCGTCATCGTCAAGACCTATGCATCCTGGTTAGAGGCCGTGCAGAAGTGCGAGGACAACGGTCGATACCGAACCTCGCAAAACGGCTACGTGACTGAGCTGCCCTGGGCGGCCGATGAGAAGCGGCTGAAGATGGAGTTGGGCCAATGGCTGCCGAAAGCGTGTTTGACCATTCCATCGCTGGCCCGCGTGCGCAAGGACACCGGAGCTCCGCCCGGCCAGGACGATCTGTTCGACGACCTGCGCGGCCACGTCACCAGCTCACCAAGCACAAGCTCGCTGAACTGACGCCCGCCGCCCTGCACGAGTGGGATGAAACCTACGGCCTGCCGGTCCTGCGCGGCGAGATCGTCACCGGCCGGTATGTCTACCTGGCGGTGAAGCGGCACTACGAGGACCTGCGCGCCGGCGCCGCGCGCGGGCTGCTGTTCAGCCCGGAGCACGCCTGGCACGTCATCTCGTTCATCGAGAAGTTCTTCGTGCACATCAAAGGACCGCTGGCCGGCAGGCCGATCCTGCTGGACCCGTGGCAGAAGTTCTGGACCGCGGTGCTCTACGGGTGGCGGCTGCAGGCTGACGGCTCGCGGCGCTTTCGCCGCGGCTACGAGGAGGTCGCGCGCAAGAACGGCAAGAGCACCTGGAAGGCGCCGCAGGGCGTGTACCTGCTTGGCTTTTCCGGCGAAGTCGGTGCCGAGGTCTACGCCGTGGCCACGACCCGCGCGCAAGCGATGACCGTGTTCAAGCCGGCCTTCGACAACGTCAAGCGCTGGGTCCGCCGCTCGCCTGGGGTGGCCCGGTCGTTCCGGATCTTCAACGGCCTCAACCAGGAGAAGATCGAAGCGGGCAGCTCGGTCTTCATGCCGCTGCCGGCCAACGCCGACAACCTCGATGGCCTGAACCCATCGGCGATCCTCTTCGACGAGCTGCACGCGCAGAAGACTCGCGACGTGTGGGACGTGATGGAGACGGCCCTGGGCGCGCGGCGCGATCCGCTGCTCTCCGCGATCACCACGGCCGGCTATGTGCTGGACGGCATCTGCACCGAGGTGCGCAAGTACCTCATCAGCGTGCTGGAGGGCAAGCGCCAGGACGACAGCATCTTCGGCTACGTCTACACGCTGGACGACGGCGACGATCCGCTCGACGAGCGCAACTGGATCAAGGCCAACCCGGGCCTGGGCCGCTCGAAGACGCTGGACTACATGCGCGGCATGGCGCGCAAGGCAGCGGCCTTGCCCAGCGCGCTGGCCAACTTCTTGACGAAGGACTTGAACGTCTGGGGCAGCGGCGCCGACTCGTGGTTTGACATCACGGTCTGGGATAAGGGCGGCAAGAAGTTCGACCTGGAGATGCTCAAGGGCCGGCGTTGCTACGGCGGCCTTGACCTCGCGTCCACCCGCGACCTTGTCGCCTTGTCGCTGGTGTTCCCGCCCGATGAAGATGGTGGCGAGTGGTACGTCCTCGTGTGGTTTTGGTGTCCCCAGGCCAAGATCGAAACGCAAGAGAAAGACGATGCCGCCAATTACCGAGCTTGGCAGCAGGCCGGCTGGTTGGTGGGAACCCCAGGCGACGTGACCGACTACGAGCCGGTCAAGCAGCAGGTCCTGCAGGCTTGCCAGGACTACGACCTGGTGGAGCTGGGTTTCGATCGCTGGAACGCGCTGCAGCTGGCCAACGACCTGATGGACAAGGATGTCCCGCTGGTCGAGGTGCCGCAGAACACCGGCGGCATGTACCCAGGCTCCAAGAAGTTGGAGCAGTTGGTCTACAGCAGACGTCTGCACCACGGCGGCAACCCCGTGCTGCGCTACTGCGCGAGTAACGTCGCGCTGCTCTTCGACAGCAACGACAACTTCCGCCCGGACAAGAAGAAAAGCCGGGCCAACGGCCGCATCGACGGCATCGTCGCTACCGTCATGGCGCTGAGCCGGGCGGTCGCTGTGGAGCCTGGGGACCCCATCCCCGCAATCACCCTGCTGAACCTGTGAAAACCACAACCTTCAACCTGACCGCCCGCCGGCACGACTCGCGTGTCCTCGGCTCGTGGCTTGCCACGCGCGAGGGCGGCGTGGAGCGCGCGGGCCTGCAGGCGGCCGTGGCTGGTGGCGGAAACGGCTCTACCACTGGCATCACGCCGGAGCGCTTGGCCGAACTGCTGGGGGCCATGCGCGAGTCGGAGGCCGGCCAGGCCGTCACACGCGAGACGGCCCTGCGCGTCGCTACCGTGTACGCCTGCGTGGGCTTGGTGGCGGGGGCCATTGGCTCACTGCCGCTGCACGTTTACAGGCGCGACGGCGGTGCATCCCGCCAGTCGGACCACGACTACACGGTCTTGTTCAACGAGCAGCCGTGTGAGGAGTGGAACGCGATCGACGCCTGGACGTACCTGCTGAGCTGCAAGTTCTTCGAGGGCGACGGCTACGCCGAGCTGCTGCGGCCCAGCTTCTACAGCAACCGCATCATTGGCTGGAAGCCGCACCACAGCACGCGCGTCACGCCGTTCCGGGAGGACGGGCGCAAGCTGTACCGCGTGGTGGACGAAGACGGGCGCGTTCGGGTGCTGCACTCGGCCGACATGATCCAGCTCACCTCGCTGGGCTATGACGGCCTCACAAGCCCCAGCCCGATCACCTATGCCGCCCGCGAGGCCGTGGGCATCGCGCTGGCGGGGCTGAGCTACATCGCCAAGTTCTTCAGCCGTGGCGCCACCTTCGACTACGCGTTGAAGACGTCCGGCACGCTCAAGCAGGACGCTCTCGATGCCTTGCAGGCCTCGCTGGTAGCCAAGTTCGCGGGCAGCCGCTCGCCGCTCATCCTGTCCGGCGGCCTGGAGCCGGCGCAACTGTCCATCAACCCGAAGGACGCGGAAGTCCTGGCCACCCGCGCCTTCACCGTTGAGGAGATCTGCCGCATCTTCGGCGTGCCCTCCTGGATGGTGAACCACACCGAGAAGACCACCAGCTGGGGCAGCGGTGTGGAGCAGCAGGGCACGGCATTCGTGCGCTACTCACTGCAGCGGCATCTCACGCAGATCGCGCAGGAGTTCAACCGCAAGCTGTGGCCGGGCCGGCGCGACTACTTCGTCGAGCACCTGGTGGCCGCCCTGGAACGCGCTGACCTCAAGACCCGCTTCGAGGCCTTCCGCATCGCCATCGGCCGCGCCGGCGAGCCGGGCTGGATGGTGCCCAACGAAGCGCGCCGACTCGAAAACATGCCGCCCATCGAGGGTGGCGACACACTCAACACAGGAGCGCGGGATGCGTCGAAATCAACTGCTTCGGCTGCTGGCTGACAACCGCCAGCCGTTCAAGCCGGTGGAAGCGCGCATCGCGCGCGCCGATGGCGCCGACGAGGCCACGGTCTACCTCTATGACCCCATCGTCGGCGACCGCGCGACGGCCGAATGGTGGGGTGGTGTCTGCCCGCAGGACTTCGTACCGGCTATTGCCGCCCTCGACGTGAGCACCATCCGCCTGCGCATCAACACGCCGGGCGGCGACGTGTTCGCGGCACAGGCCATGTCTCAGGCCTTGCGCGAGCACAAGGCCCGGGTCATCGGCCACATCGACGGCCTGTGTGCCAGTGCTGGCACCGACATCTCCTGTGCGTGCGACGAGGTCGTGGCCAACCCGGGTGCCATGTACATGATCCACCAGGCGTGGACCATCGGCTTCGGCAACGCCGACGACATGCGCGCCGTGGCCGCGCTGCTGGACAAGGTGGACACCACCATCATCGACACCTACGAGCGCTTCACGGGCGGGGACCGGCAGCAGATCACCGATTGGGTCAAGGCGGAGACCTGGTTCACGGCCCAAGAGGCGCTGGATGCGGGCTTTGTGCATTCCCTCGCGGAGTCCGGGGCCAAGGCCTCCGCGCAGGCCTCCGCGTGGAACCTGAAGGCCTACGCCCGGGCGCCACGAATGCAGACGTCTGCACCCACCCCGCCGGAGCCGCCTGCGGCCTCGGCCGACCACCGAGCCCGCCAGGCGCAGCGCATGCGCCTGCAGGCGCTCAACGCCACCAGGTAGCGCCTCGCGCACCGATTCCAGGCCCGCTTCGGCGGGCCTTTTCTTTTCCAGAAGGGAAGACCATGAGCACCAAGCTCCAGCAACTGCGCGAGCGCCGCAACGCCAAGGCCCAGGAGGCCGCCACGCTCAACGCCAAATACCCGGCCGACCAGCGCATGCCCAAGGCCGAGGCCGACCAGCTCGACGCCATCCTCAACGAGATCGAGGCGATCGATGCGGAGATCGCACGTGAAGGCCGCCTGGCTCAACTCGCCGGCGAGCAGAGCCAGGCCGATCTCCAGCAGCGTCACACGGTGGACCCCAGTCGCCAGGAGAACCGTGAAGGTAACGCCGCGTTGCGCAACTACCTGCTCGGCGGCCTGTCGGCGCTGACGGACGATCAGCGCCGCGCCATGCAGGCGCGCCAGAACGACGATATCCGCGCGGCCATGAACCCGATGGCCGTACGCAACGCGCAATCCACGACGGTGCCCGCGGAGGGCGGCTACACCACCTCGCCCGAGTACTACACCCAGCTCGAAAGCGCCCAGCGCGCCTATGGCGCGATCTTCAGTGCGGTCAGCATCATCCGCACCGCCACCGGCAACCAGATGAACTTCCCGACGGCGGACGCCACCCAGGAAGAGGGCGAGATCGTCGGGCAGAACCAGGGCGCCAACGCCGGTGGTACCAGCTTCGGCAACACGTCCATGGACGTGTACCGCTACAGCTCCAAGGTCATCGCGTTGCCTTGGGAGCTGATCCAGGACGCCTTCATCGACATCGAGGGCTACATCAACGACCTGCTGGCCATGCGCCTGGGCCGCATCGGCAGCAAGCACCTCACCATCGGCACCGGCATCAATCAGCCGCGCGGCATCGTCACCGCTGCCGTGCTGGGCAAGGCCGGCGCCACTGGCTCGGCCACTAGCGTGGGGTATGACGACCTGGTGGACACCGAGCACAGCGTCGATCCCATCTACCGTGGAATGCCGGGCGTGGGTTGGATGTTCCACGACAACACGCTCAAGTCCGTTCGCAAGATCAAGGATGGCAACGGCCGTCCGATCTTCGTGCCCGGCTATGAGGCCGGCAATCCCGGCGGCGCACCAGACTCGCTGCTGGGGCGTCCCATCGTCATCAACCAGGACATGCCGACCATGGCAGCCAATGCCAAGTCCATCCTGTTCGGTGCGTTCAAGAAGTACATCCACCGCCGCGTAATGGATCTGACCATCTTCCGCATGACCGACAGCGCCTTCACGGTGAACGGCCAGGTCGGCTTCATCGCCTTCAACCGCCAGGGTGGCAACCTCGTCGACGCCGGCGGCGCGGTGAAGTACTACCAGAACTCGGCCAGCTGATCGCCGGAGAGCACACATGGCAACGACTGAAGTTATCCGCGCTCGCGTGCTCGTGGACTGCCTGCCATTGGGCGTCAAGGCCGGCCAAGTCATCGAGACCACCGCCGATGTCATCGATGCGCACGCCGGCGAGTTGGACTCCAACAATGCTGCGGTGACCTACGCGCTGCGGGCCGGTGGCAGCGTGGTGCGCTACGTTCCTGAGGTCATCGCCGACGGCGATGCATCCGGCGGTTCGGGCGATCCGGCGCCGTCCGCGCCCGAGTCAAGGCGCAAGGCGCCGGCCAAGCGCGTGGCGCGGCGTGAAGACGCAGGTGAGGGCGGCCAGCCCGATGCGAACGCCGAGCCCAGTACACAGGCTGATGCCGATGCCCAGCCCGGTGCGGACTCCGCCGGACAGTCCGTGGCCGCCAGCGACGCTCAACCGGCCGCCTGATCGGTTGTCTCCAGCCGCTTCGGCGGCCTTGGCGCGGCCCGGCCGCGCCCTTCTTCTTCCAGGCCTGTGCAGACGTCTGCACAGGTCCTATCC
>JAEYPG010000041.1 GCA_023410975.1 Pseudomonadota bacterium | reverse complement strand
TACGCCGGGGGGGGCCCCCGGGGGGGGGCGGGCGACGTGGTGGTCCTGCCCGAGGTGAAGCAGCCCGACGGCGGCACGGCGGTGCCGGGCTTGAGCGACTGCATCGCGGCCGGCGTCGGCACGCGGCCCGGCGCCTCGGGCTGGGTGGTGCTGCCGGCCGCCATGCCGCTGGTGCAGCCCGGCACGCTGGTGGCGGTGGCGCAGGCGCTGCGCGTGCACGCGGTGGCCTACGCCCAGCACGCGGGTCGGCGCGGCCACCCGGTGGGCTTCGCCGCGGAGCTGTACTCGGAGCTGGTGCAGCTGCCCGATGACAGCGGCGCGCGCCGCCTGGTGGCGCGCTACCCGTCCTGCGGCGTGGACGTGGACGATCCCGGCACGCAGCTGGACCTGGAATCGCTGCGCGACCTGGCCCAGCCAGCCGCCCCGCCGCCAGGGCCGCGCGCCTGGGCGCCGGCGCCGCCGGCCTTCTGATCCTCTCGGGAAGAGCCCGCCGGCTCCTCCCTCCGGCCCTTGCTGGGCTTGCAGGCCGCCTCGTGCAGGCGGCCGTTCTTTTGCCTCAGCCGCCTTCGATCAGCCGATGCCGGCGCGCCAGCGCCAGCAGCTTCTCGCTCTCGCGGTCCGGCATGCCGTGGCGGCGCAGCGCGGTGGCGGTGTGCAGCAGGTAGTCCAGCGTGCTGCCGAAGCGCCCGCGCGCGTGGCGCAGCACCTCCAGCAGCTCCTCTTCCGTCAGCCGCCCGGTGTAGCTGGGGCTGCGCCGGCTCAGCGTGAAGGCCAGCGCGCGCACCGGCCCGCCCGGCGTGTGGCACTTGAGCCAGCGCGGGTCATAGACGCCGGTCGGCATCTCGCGCGCCCACAGCCGCGTCAGTTCCTCTTCCACCCGTGGCTGCGCCACGCGGTACACCACGCCGCGGCAGGAGCCTCCGGGCAGCAGTGCATAGACCAGCCCCGGCCGCTCCGGCGTGCCGCGGTTGACGCGAGAGCGCATGCGCAGCGCCCGGTGGTAGCCGTGCACCTGCGCCGGGCGCTGCTCCTCGGCGTCGAACTCCGGGCGCCAGATCAGCGAGCCGTAGCCGAACACCCACAGGTCGCCGTGGTCCCATTGCCGCAGCACCTGACGCAGCAGCGCGAGCGGATCGCGCAATTGCAGGCTTTCTTGCAGCAGCGTCGGGTCCATGCCGGTGAGCGTAGCGGGTGCAGCGCTTGCCGCGCCTCCGGGTCCGGACCCATTGACGCTGTAACTTGGTTACTTCAGAATGAGTAACCGAGTTACATGAAGCCGCCACGCCCATGAAGACCGCCATCCTCGACATCACCGACCGCATTCGCGAACGCAGTGCGGCCAGCCGCGGCGCCTATCTGGCGCAGGTGCGGCGCCTGGCCGACCGCAAGCGCGGCAGCGACCGCCTGGGCTGCGCCAACGTCGCGCACGCCTTCGCCGCGCTGCCCAGCAACGACAAGCTGCGCATCGTGGCCGAGCGCGCGCCGCACATCGGTGTGGTCACGGCCTACAACGACATGCTCTCGGCGCACCAGCCCTACGAGAACTACCCCGCGCTGCTGCGCGACGAGGCCCACCGCAGCGGCGCCACGCTGCAGGTGGCCGGCGGGGTGCCGGCGATGTGCGACGGCGTCACGCAGGGCACGCCGGGCATGGAACTGAGCCTGTTCTCGCGCGACACCATCGCCATGGGCACCGCCATCGCGCTGACGCACGACGTCTTCGACGCGGCGCTGCTGCTGGGCATCTGCGACAAGATCGTCCCGGGCCTGCTGATCGGCGCGCTCAACTTCGGCCACTTGCCTTGCGTCTTCGTGCCCGCCGGGCCCATGAGCAGCGGCCTGTCCAACACCGAGAAGTCGCACGTGCGCGAGCAGTACGCGCAAGGGCAGGTCGGGCGCGACGAATTGCTGCGGGCCGAAGGTGCGGCCTACCACGGCCCCGGCACCTGCACCTTCTACGGCACCGCCAACAGCAACCAGATGCTCCTGGAAGCCATGGGCTTGCACGTGCCCGGCGCCGCCTTCATCCACCCGCACGACGGGCTGCGCGAGGATTTGTCCCGCGAGGCCGTGCGCACCGCGCTGTCGCTGGTGCGGCGCAAGCAGAACATCGGCGAGCAGGTTGACGAGCGCGTGATCGTCAACGCCATGGTGGCGCTGCTGGCCACGGGCGGCTCCACGAACCATCTCATCCACTGGGTGGCGGTGGCGCGCGCGGCGGGCATCCACATCAACTGGAGCGACTTCGCCGAGCTCTCCGCCGTGGTGCCGCTGCTGGCGCGGGTCTATCCCAACGGCAGCGCCGACGTGAACCAGTTCCAGCAGGCCGGCGGCCCCGGCTTCGTGCTGCGCGAGCTGCTGGAGGCGGGCTGCCTGCACCCCGACGTGCTGACCGTCGCCGAAGGCGGCATCGGCGCCTACACGCAGGTGCCGGTGCGCGAGGAGGGCCGGCTGGCCTGGAGCGCGCTGCCGCCGTCGCCCATCGACCCGTCCGTGGTGCGCACGCACGGCGCGCCGTTCTCCGCCACCGGCGGTCTGAAGCTGCTCACGGGCAACCTGGGCCGCTCGGTGATCAAGGTCTCGGCGGTGCCGCAGGACCGCCACGTCGTCGAGGCGCCGGCGCGGGTGTTCGACTCGCAGGAGGCGCTGATGGCCGCCTTCAAGGCCGGCGAGCTGGAGCGCGACTTCATCGCCGTGGTGCGCTTCCAGGGCCCGCGCGCCAACGGCATGCCCGAGCTGCACAAGCTCACGCCGCCGCTGGCGGTGCTGCAGGGCAAGGGCTTCAAGGTCGCGCTGGTCACCGACGGGCGCATGAGCGGCGCCTCCGGCAAGGTGCCGGCGGCCATCCACGTCACGCCCGAGGCGCTGGACGGCGGTCCGCTGGCGCGGGTGCGCGACGGCGACCTGATCCGCATGGACGCCGAGGCCGGCACGCTGGAAGTGCTGATCGACGACGCCACCTGGGCTGCCCGCCAGCCTGAAACCATCTCTCCGGAACAGGCCGCGGACAATGCCCACGGCCTGGGCCGCGAGCTCTTCGGCGGCATGCGCCGCAACGTCAACAGCGCCGAGGAGGGCGCCTGCACATGGCTGTAACCAACCCCATCGAGCTGGCCGGTTTCGGGCCGGTCATTCCCGTGATCGTCATCCAGCGCCTGGAGGACGCCGTTCCCATGGCGCAGGCGCTGGTCGAAGGCGGCGTGCGCGTGCTGGAGGTGACGCTGCGCACCCCGGTGGCGCTGCAGTGCATGGAGGCCATCGCGCGCGAGGTGCCCGACGCCATCGTGGGTGCCGGCACCGTGCGCTCGGTGGCCGACGCCCGCGCCGCGCGCGACGCCGGCTGCCAGTTCGCCGTCACGCCGGGCTACGTCTCGGAGATCGGCCTGGAGTGCCGGGAGATCGGCCTGCCGCTGTTGCCCGGCGTGGCCACGGCCACCGAGGTGATGGCCGCCAACGCCGACGGCTTCAACTTCCTGAAGTTCTTCCCGGCGACGGCCGCCGGCGGCATTCCGATGCTCAAGGCACTGGCCGGTCCCTTCGCGGACGTGGCCTTCTGCCCCACCGGCGGCCTGACGCCGCAGAACGCGCCGGACTTCCTGGCGCTGCCCAACGTGAAGGTCTGCGGCGGCTCCTGGCTCACGCCGGCCGACGCGGTGGCCGCAGGGGACTGGGCGCGCATCACGCAGCTGGCGCGGGAGGCGCAGGCGTTGAGGGGGTGAGTCTTCAGGTGCCGCGCTGGATCAGCTCGATCTTGTAGCCGTCCGGGTCGGTGATGAAGGCGATGACGGTGCTGCCGCCCTTGACCGGGCCGGGCTCGCGCGTGATGGCGCCGCCCAGCGCCGCCGCCTTCTCGCGCACCGCCGCGCAGGTGGCGGCCACGTCTTCCACGCCGATGGCGATGTGGCCGTAGGCGCTGCCCAGCTCGTACTTGTCGACGCCGTAGTTGTAGGTCAGCTCGATCTCGGCCTGCCCGGGGTTGCCGCCGGCGTAGCCGACGAAGGCCAGGTCGTACTGCTGCTCGGGCCGCTTCGTGGTGCGCAGCAGCTCCATGCCCAGCACCTGCGTGTAGAAGTCGATGGAGCGCTGCAGGTTGCCCACGCGCAGCATGGTGTGTAGGAGTCGCATCGGAGAGTCCTGCTCTGGTGTTGCAAAGGGAGCCGGCGAGTGTGCCAGCCGGCTCCTGTCCTCAGCCTTCAGGCGGGCATCGTGTAGTTCAGCGCCATGCGCCCGCCGTCCACCACGACGATCTCGCCGGTGACGTAGCCGGCCGCGTCGCTCAGCAAGTACGCCACCGTGTCCGCCACCTCGTCGGGCTCGCCCAGGCGGCCCATGGGCGTGCGGCTGAGGATGCGCGCCTTGGCCGCCTCGCTGGTGAGCACCGCCTGGCGCGCCAGTTCGGTGGCGATGGTGCCCGGCGCCACCGCGTTGACGCGGATGCGCTGCTTCACCAGCCCCAGCGCCATGGCGCGCGTGAGCTGGTCGATGCCGCCCTTGCTGGCGTTGTAGCTGGCGATGGTCGGGATGGCGGTGCGCCCGTTGACCGAGCTCATGTTCACGATCGCGCCGCCCGTGCCTTGCCGCACCAGCTCGCGCGCCACCGCCTGGCCCACCAGGAACGCGCCCTTGAGGTTGACGCCGATGACGGCGTCCCAGTCGGCCTCCGTGATGTCCAGGAACTCCGCGGCGCGGAAGATGCCGGCGTTGTTCACCAGCCCGTCCACGCGCCCGAAGAAGGTCAGCGTCGCCGCCATGGCCGTCTGCACCTCGGCGGCGCTGGCCACGTCGCAGCGCTGGTAGAGCGCGCGGCCGTCCTCGCTGCCCAGCTCCGCCGCCAGCGCGGCGCCGGCGGCGTCGTTGAGGTCCCACAGCGCCACGCGCGCCCCGTCCGCCGCGAGCCGCCGCGCACACGCCGCGCCGATGCCCTGCGCCGCG
>JAEYPG010000606.1 GCA_023410975.1 Pseudomonadota bacterium | reverse complement strand
CACCTGCGCCACGCGCTCGGGCACCACGGTACTCGCGGGTGCCGCCGCCACGGGCTGCGCCTGGCGCTGCGGCGCGGCGCCCTGCTGGGCGTTGCGCTGCACCGCGCGCGCCACCGGATTGACCAGGCTGCGCTGGTGGCGCCACATGAAGTCGTCGAGCTGGCGCGTGGCGAAGTCGTGGTCGCGGCGCGCCCAGTCCATGTCCTGCGCCCGCAGCGGCAGCGCGGCCGAGGCGGCAGCGGCGGCCACGCCCAGCGCGAGCAGCACGTTCCTGGCATCCATGCACGGCTCCTTGAGAAAGATGCGGCGGCGGCAGGCGCCCGACCTGGGCACCTCCGCCGCCCGGCACTGGCGTGCCCCGGTTGCGGCCTTATTGCGCGCGGGCCACCGTGGAGATGGAGTTGCCGATGGCGTCGCCGATGGACTTGGTGACGTTGGCCAGCACTTCCTGCAGCTTGGACTCGGCCTTGAATTCCTCCATCTTGTCGAACTGCGCCTTCTGCGAGCCCGAGGAGTCGTTGCCCGCGCCCAGCACGTCCGACACCTCCTTGGAGAGCTTTTCCAGCTTGGCGGCCTGCTGGTTCTGCACCTCGCCCAGCGCCTTCATCAGCGCCACGAACCAGCTCTTGCCACCCTTGCCGCCGCCCTCGGCGCCGCCGGCGCCCTTGCCACCGGCGTTCTCGGCGCCGTTCTGGCGGGCGTCGCTCTTGTACTGCTGGAAGGCATCGACGATGTCCTTCAGCATGCCCTTGCCGAAGTCCTCGAAGGCCTTGCCCAGCTTGTCGGCGATGCCGCCGCCTTCCGTGCCGCAGTGCTGCTGGTGCTGGCCCACGGCCCGGTCCACGGCGTTCTTGATGATGTCGCCGATGAACTTGGGCATGCCGGCGTCCTTGCACAGCTGGTCCACGGCGCCCTTGACGGCATTGCCGATGGCACCGCCCATCAGGTTGTTGATGAGGCTGCCCGCCATGCCGGCGCCGGGCATGAGCAGCTTGCCCACGTCCATCACCGAGCCGATCAGGCCACCACCGCCGAGCAGGCCGCCAACACCGCCAGCGCCACCGAGCATGCTGCCAATTGCACCGATCACAGGAAACATGGTGAACTCCTTCGAGTATCGGGCGCTTCAGGATTGAAACCGCGCCCTGGTTGCCGAGGTAACCGTCCGCATCGCTGCAGAGCTGCTTTTCGCCTGCGCTGCTTCAACCGTTGGTTTTGCATCGCTGACGGTCTCCATTGAAGGCGATGGAGGCCTTCGCCGAAAGTCGGGAGCTGCGGCAGTGCGTAGGGGCCGCAGTCAGTAGCGTTACTAGTCGGAAGGCCCGCCGGGCAGGCTTTTTTCGAGGGCGGCGGCGGGCGTGCTCCAGTGCGCGATGGTGCTGATGCCTCCGGCCGTCACGCCCAGCAGCCAGCGCTCGCCGCGGTGCTCCACCAGCACCACGCGCTCCTTGGTGCCCACGGGCAGTGCCCGCACGAAGCGCAGCGCCTCGCCGTTGCCGCCGGCACGGCCTGGCTGGGCTCCCGTGCCGCGGCCCAGGCGGCCGCGCAGCACGCGCAGCGCGATCCACGCCAGCACCAGCACCAGCACCAGGGCCAGCGCCGCCAGCATGCGGGCGAAGTTGCTCACGAACGGTTCCATGATTCATCCGGGTAGTGGGTGAGGTCTTCGCCGGGCGCCTGCCGGCGCGGCGCGGGCAGCGGGGACACGACTTCGCCGTCGGCTTCGCGGCGCTGGGCATCGACACGCTCGCGCACCTCGCGCGCCCAGAGCACCACCTCCGCGATGATCTCGAACAGGTCGCCGGGCACGATCTCGCCGATCTCGCCGCGCTTGAGGAGGTCGCGCGCCAGCGGCACGTTGCGCACGATGGGCACGCCCGCCTCCTCGGCCGCCTCGCGCATGGCCCGGGCCACATGGTCCTCGCCCTTGGCGGCGATGGTGGGCACGGGCGAGGTCTCGCGGTCGTAGTCGATGGCAATGGCCACGTGCGTGGGGTTCACCACCAGCACGTTGGCGTTGCGCGCGGCCTGGGTCTGGTTCTGCTGCGACCACTCCTGGTGGGCCTGCTTGCGCTGCTGCTTGATGATCGGGTCGCCCTCGCTCTCCTTGTATTCCTGCTTGATGTCGCGAAGGCTCATGCGCATCTTCTTCTCGAAGGAGTGGCGCTGGTAGACCACGTCCAGCAGCGCGACGAAGGCGAAGACGCCCAGCGTCCACATCACCAGCCGCGAGCTCAGCTCCCAGGCCGCCGTGCCGATGAGCTGGGGCGAGGTCTGCGGCGAGCGCGCCAGGCCCACGAGCTGCGGCAGCGCCGCGCGCAGCACCAGCCAGCCGATGAACAGCAGCAGCGCCGCCTTGACCACGGCCTTGAGCAACTCCACCAGGTTGTCCATCGAGAACATGCGCTTGACGCCCTCGACCGGGTTCATGTTCTCCACCTTGGGCTTGACCTTCTCGAAGGTCAGGACCGGGCCCATCTGCAGGAAGTCGATCAGCAGCCCCGCCGCGGCCACCGGCGCCAGCAGCAGCGCGGTGAGCAGCAGCCCGGCTTCGAGCGCCTGCATGCCCAGCGCGCGCACCGCGCCGGCAAAGCCCGTGAAGGTCCAGCCCTGGCCGATGGTGACGAAGAAGGCCTCGAACAGCGCGCCCACGCGCTGGGCCGCCTGGTCCACGGCGAAGGTGCCCAGGCCCAGCCACACGCCCAGCAGCAGCGTGCTGGTGAGCTCCTTGCTCTTGGGCACGTCGCCCTTCTTGCGCGCGTCCTGCAGCTTCTTGGGTGTGGGTTTCTCGGTCTTGTCGCCGCTGTCCTCGGCCATGGCAGCTCCCGCGAGAGGTGGTGATGTCCCCTGCGTTGCGGCCATTGCCGATTGGGTTCATTCCCAACTGCGGGCGTTACCAATTCGATGCGCTGGCGCGGCGCGCGGTGCAACGCACGGGGCGAGCGTGAACTTCCGCACGCGTTCGACGACGCCGTGGCCGGCGACCCGCCCCGCCTGGGGGAAGCGCACGCCTGAGCCGCACGCGGCATGAACCGCCCACCCCGCAGCGGCAACCCAGCGCTACCTGGTTCCCTGCCTGGAGCGCCCCATGAAGCCGCCTGCCATCAGAACAATTGCCCCGAGCCATCCGCAGCCGCAGCGCCTCGCGTTCATGGGCGGCGGCCTGCTGCTCGCCGCGCTGCTGGCCGCCGCGCCGCAGGCCCGGGCGCAGCAGGTCTGCAGCGGCCCGCTGCCCGATGCCAATTCCGCCGAGAAGGGCCCCAGCACCGAGAAGTTCCGCCTCATCGCCCAGGAGTGCGCGGTGCTCAATGGCGAGGCGAAGCTGCACCGCTCCGCGCAACTGGACCTCTACAACCGCGGCCCGGCCTCGGTGACCATCCGCATGGCCGAGCCCGCGGCCGACCCCTACGCCGAGCCGGCCGACCCGCAGGTGCAGCCGCAGATGCTGCCCGCCCCGCGCCGCGCCCCGGCGCCCGTGAACGACAGCCACGGCCGCCGCGTGCTGGTGGTCGCCCCCGCCCTGATGTCGGCGGCGCAGGCCAACGGCATCGACCCGCTGCTGATGCACGCCATCGCGCACGTGGAGTCGCGCCACAACGCCGCCGCCGTCTCGCAGGCCGGCGCGCGCGGCGTGATGCAGGTGATGCCCGCCACCGGCAAGCGCTTCGGTGCCGGCAGCGACGCCGAGCGCAGCCTGCTCGACGCCGGCACCAACGCCCAGGCCAGCGCCGCCTACCTGCGCACGCTGCAGCAGCGCTTCGGCGCCGACCTCGCGCGCGTGCTGGCCGCCTACAACGCCGGCGAAGGCGCGGTCGCCAAGTACAACGGCGTGCCGCCCTACGCCGAGACCCAGGCCTACGTGCGCGACGTGACGGCGGTGTACCGCCGGCTCCACCAGGAGTTCAGCGTCTCGCCCGCGGGGCAGATCGTCGCCAAGGCGGGGAGCCCGTCATGAGCATGGCCGACTTCTTCCGCAGCAGCGGCAAGACGCCCGAGAGCGTGCTGTCGCGCTACAGCGACCTGCTGCTGGTCGCGGGCGTGGTGGCCATCGTGGCGCTGATGGTGCTGCCGCTGCCGTTGTGGCTCATCGACCTGCTGGTGGCGGCCAACATCGCCTCCGGGCTGATGCTGCTGCTGCTGGCCATCTACATCCAGTCGCCGCTGGAGTTCTCGGTGTTCCCCAGCGTGCTGCTGATGACCACCCTCTTCCGCCTGTCGCTGTCCATCGCCACCACGCGCATGATCCTGCTGCACGGCGACGCGGGCCACATCATCGACACCTTCGGCAAGGTCGTTGCGGGCGGCAACCTCGTGGTCGGCCTGGTGGTGTTCCTGATCATCACCGTGGTGCAGTTCATCGTCATCGCCAAGGGCGCCGAGCGCGTGGCCGAGGTGGCGGCGCGCTTCTCGCTGGACGCCATGCCCGGCAAGCAGCTCTCCATCGACTCCGACCTGCGCTCGGGCCTGCTGGACAAGGACGAGGCCAAGCGCAAGCGCAAGGCGCTGGAACAGGAGAGCAAGCTCCACGGCAGCCTGGACGGCGCCATGAAGTTCGTGAAGGGCGACGCCATCGCGGGCATCGTCATCATCGCCATCAACCTGCTCGGCGGCCTGGCCGTGGGCGTGGTGATGCAGGACATGGCGGTGGGCACCGCCGTGCACAAGTATTCGATCCTGACCATCGGCGAGGGCATGGTGGCGCAGGTGCCGGCGCTGCTGGGCGCCATGGCCGCGGGCCTGATCGTCACCCGCAGCGGCGACGACGACGACAAGCACCTGGGCGACGCCATCCGCAAGCAGATCACCGCCAAGCCGCGCGTGCTGCTGGTGGCCGGCGGCATCTGCGTGCTGATGTGCCTGGTGCCGGGCTTCCCGGTCGGTGCCTTCCTGACGCTGGCGCTGCTGTGCATCGGCGCCGGCGTGCTGCTCACCCCGGCCTGGCGCGACCGTCTGCTGCAGTCGCGCAACCCGGCCGTGCGCGGCGTGATGCAGAAGCTGCAGACCGCGCCGCAGGTCACCTCCACCGCGCTGCCGCAGGCGCGCCCCGCCGTGCCGCTGCTGCTGCGCGTGCCCTCGCGGCTGCTGGCGGACGACGGCGCCGCACGCCTGGCCCGCGCGCTGGAGGAAGTGCTGGACGACTTCCAGCTCCAGCTCGGCCTGCACCTGCCGCGCGTGCACCTGCACGGCGCGGGCGAAGGCGACTGGGAACTGCTGGCCTTCGAGGTGCCGCTGGCGCAGGGCCCGCTGCCCACGCAGGACGTGGCGCGCGGCCTGGCCGACGCGGTGCGCCAGTCGCTGCGCCGGCACACGCCGCTGTTCCTGGGCACGCAGGACACCACGCTGCTGCTCACCCGCGCCTCCACCGACATGCCCGACGTGGTCAAGGAGGTGCTGCGCGCGCTGCCCATGCAGCGCGTGGCCGAGGTGCTGCGCCGCCTGGTGGGCGAAGGCGTCTCCATCCGCAACCTGCGCGACATCCTGGAGGCGCTGGCCGACGCCGCGCAGCGCGAGAAGGACGCGCACTCGCTGGCCGAGCTGGCCCGCATCGCGCTCAAGCGCCAGATCAGCTGGCAGGTGGCGCCCACCGGCAAGCTGCGCGCGCTGATGCTGGACCCGGCGCTGGAGGACCTGCTGCGCCAGGGCGTGCGCACCAACAGCAGCGGCTCGCAGCTGGCGCTGGAGCCCGCGGTGGCGCAGCGCATCAGCCAGGCGCTGTGCGCCGCGGTGCACCGCCACCAGCCCTCGGCGCTGCTCACCCCCATCGACATCCGCTGGCACGTGCGGCGACTGGTCGAGGCCGAGTGCTTCGACACCCCCGTGCTGTCCTATCACGAGCTCATGCCCACGCTGCAGCTCGACGTGCTCGAACGCGTGGCCCTGCCGGCCGCGCCGATGCTGGAGGCCGCGTGAACACCACTCCGTCACTTGAAGCTGTCCTGGCGTCCCCGTTCGCCCTGAGCCCTTCGACGAGCTCAGGACAGGCTCTGTCGAAGGGCCTGCAGGCCAGCCGGGCAACAGGGCTTCGACAAGCTCAGCCCGAACGGGGATTTGTGGAGTTCGAACACCTTTCCAGACTGGCATCGATCCTGCGCCGCACCGCCTGCGCCCTGCTCTGCGCCGCCGCCACGGCCGCCGCGCTGGCCGCGCCCATGCCCAACGCGGCGCGCCCGCTGACGCTCACCGCGCGCGAGCAGCCGGTGGCCGCGTTCCTGCAGAACCTCTTCGCCTCGGTGGACGTGCCGGCCGGGATCAGCCCGCAG
>JAEYPG010000039.1 GCA_023410975.1 Pseudomonadota bacterium | reverse complement strand
TACGGGTTGTCGGCGGCGGTGTTCGGCCGCGACATCGCGCGGGCGATGCAGGTGGCGCAGCGCATCGAAAGCGGCATCTGCCACGTCAACGGCCCCACGGTGCACGACGAGGCGCAGATGCCCTTCGGCGGCGTCAAGGGCAGCGGCTGGGGCCGCTTCGGCGGCAAGGCCGGCATCGACGAGTTCACCGAGCTGCGCTGGATCACGGTGCAGACGGGGGCGCGGCACTACCCGTTCTGATCGACCGGAGAAGCGGGCCCTCTCGGGCCCTTTCCGGCTGCGGCCCTGCCGGGCCCGTGACAACAAGGAGACTCCCATGACCATGCGCCTGCGCACCCTGGCTTTCGCCGCCGCCTGCGCCCTCACCACCGCCGCCGCCTGGGCCCAGGGCCCGCAGTGGCCGACCAAGCCCGTGAAGATGGTCGTGAACTTCCCGCCCGGCGGCGCGGCGGACCAGATCGGGCGCGCCATCGCGCAGCCGCTGCAGGAGGCGCTGGGCCAGCCGGTGGTGGTGGAGAACCGCGGCGGCTCCGGCGGCAACCTGGGCGGCGACGCCGTCGCCAAGAGCCCGCCCGACGGCTACACGATCCTCATGAGCTCCGGCGGCATGGTGTCGGTGAACCCGCACATCTACGCCAAGATGAGCTTCGACCCGGCCAAGGACCTCACGCCCGTGGCTGCCGCGGCGCGGGTGCTGGTGTTCCTGGTGGTGCGCCAGGACAGCCCCATCAAGGATTTCAAGGGCTTCCTCGCCGACCTCAAGGCCAACCCCGGCAAGCGCAGCTACGGCACGCCGGGCAACGGCAGCTCGCCGCACCTGGCCACGGAGATGATGAAGAGCCAGGCCGGCGTGTTCGCCACCCACGTGCCCTACCGCGGCGCGGCGCCGGCGCTCACGGACCTGCTGGGCGGGCAAGTGGATTTCCTGTTCGACCCGGGCGTGGCCATTCCGCACGTCAAGGCCGGCAAGCTGCGCGTGCTGGCGGTGGGCAGCCCCAAGCGCTCGCCGCTGTTCCCGGACGTGCCCACGCTGGACGAGGCGGGGCTCAAGGGCTTCAACGCCGACAGCTACTTCGGCCTCTACGCGCCCGCGGGCACGCCGGCGGAGGTGGTGAACCGCCTGAACGCCGAGGTGAACAAGATCATCGCCACCCCGGCCTTCAAGGAGCGCATCGCGCAGCTCGGCGGCATTCCCGCGCCCATGACGCCGGCGCAGTTCGGCGCCACGGCGGCGGAAGACTCCAAGCGCTTCGGCGCCATCATCAAGGAGCGCCACATCGTGGGCGACTGATCGCCCGGCGCGCCGCGGCCGGCCCGGGAGGGTGGCTGCAGCGCGCCGTTCAGAACAGCCCCGCCGCGATGTTCACGCTCAGCGCCAGCATGGTGGTGTTGAAGGCGAAGGCCAGCAGGCAGTGCAGCGTGCCGATGCGCCGCAGCGCGGAGCTGGTGAAGGACACATCGGCCGTCTGGGCCGAGGTGCCGATGACGCAGGCGAAATAGAAGAAGTCGCCGTAGTCGGGCTCTGCCGTGCCGGGGAACGACAGCAGGTCGGGCTCGCCGCGCTGGCGCGCGGCGTAGAAGTCGTGGGCGTAGTGCAGCGCGAACATCGCCTGCGTGAACAGCCAGGAGCTCACGACGGTGAGCGCCGTCAGCGCCAGGTGCGGCAGCCGCTCGATGCCGGAAAGGTTCTTGACCGCGGCGAGCTGGCTGGCGATGGCCACCATCACGGCCACGGCGGCCAGCACCACGCCGGTGAGGATCAAGAGCCGGCCCTCGTGCTGCTGCAGCGCCCGGCGGCGCATGGTGGCGGCAGGGACCCGGGCCATCATCTCCCAGGCCAGCAGCAGGTACAGCAGCGCGCCGGCGTTCCAGCCGATGAGCGCGCGCGAGGCGGGATGCGCGACCCAGGTGTCCGGCAGCGCCGCATACACCAGCACGCCCGCCACCATCGAGGACCACAGGCGCGGACGCGCGCGCAGCACGCGCAGGGTTCGGGACATGGGCATGGGCGGCAAAAGGGGCGGGGCTGCAATTGTGGACAGAGCCCCGGCCGTGCTGCTCACTAAACTGCTTGCATGCATTCTGCAGGCAGCCTGTTGACGATCGCCTTGCTCATCGCGCTCAGCGCGTTCTTCTCGGTGGCGGAGCTATCCATGGCCTCCGCACGCCGGCTGCGGCTGCGCCAGTTGGCCGACGAGGGCGACTCCCGGGCCGAGAGCGTGCTGCAGGTGCAGGCGCACCCGGGCAGCTATTTCACCGTCGTGCAGATCGGCCAGAACATGGTGGCGATCCTGGGCGGCGTGGTCGGCGAGGATGCGTTGAGCCCCTGGGTGCTGACGCTGGTGGGCTCCTGGCTGGCGCCGCGCACGGCGGAGGTGACGAGCTTCATGGTGTCGTTCCTGGTCGTCACTTCGCTGTTCATCCTGCTGGCGGACCTGCTGCCCAAGCGGCTGGCGCTCGCGGAGCCGGAGTGGCTGGCGATGCGGCTGCTCACGCCCATGCGCTGGTGGATAGGGCTGCTGCGCCCGGTGGTCTGGCTGTTCAACGGCTTGGCCAACGCGCTGGTCCGGCTGCTGGGCCTGCCCGAGCAGCGCGATGACCGCATCACCTCGGCCGACATCCTGGCGCTGACGGAGGCGGGCGCCAAGGCCGGGGTGCTGCACGTGCGCGAGCAGGAGGTGATCGAGAACCTCTTCGAGCTCGAAACCCGCACCGTCGAGAGCGCGATGACCACGCGCGACCGCATCGTCTACCTGCTGCTGGAGGAGGACGAGGACATCATCCGCGCCCGCATCGCGGCGCAGCCGCATTCGACGTACCTGGTGTGCGACAAGCACATCGACCAGGTCGTCGGTTACGTGGACGCGGCGGACCTGTTCGCGCGCATGCTGCGCGAGGAACCGATCGTGCTGCACGGCGAGGCTGGCAAGGGGCTGCTGCAGAAGGTGCTGATGGTGCCGGACCGGCTGACGCTGTCGGAGGTGCTGGCGCAGTTCCGCCAGGCGCACGAGGACTTCGCGGTGATCGTCAACGAGTACGGGCTGGTGGTAGGCGTGATCACGCTCAACGACGTGATGAGCACCGTGATGGGCAGCATGGTGCTGACGGGCGACGAGGAGCAGATCGTGCGCCGCGAGGACGGCTCGTGGCTGATGGACGGGCTCACGCCCATGGCCGACGTGGTGCGCGCGCTGCACCTGGAGCCGGCGGAGCTGCCGCAGCGCGGCCAGTACGACACGCTGGCGGGCTTCCTGATGGTGATGCTGCGGCGCATCCCGCGGCGCACCGACTGCGCGCAGTGGGGCGGCTACCGCTTCGAGGTGATGGACGTGGACCACACCAAGATCGACCAGGTGCTGGTGACGGCGCAGGCCGATACCTCCCGAGCGGCGGAGGTGGTGGTGGTGCAAGCGTAGGCGTCGGGTTGGCGCGATTCGCACCGATCGCGCCACGTCAGCCGAAAGCCGGGCCTTCGCGCTCTCGGGCCTGGCTCAGGCCTGCGCCGACCCCGCCTGCAGCAACTGCGCCACCACCGATACCGCAATCACTTCCGGCTCCTTCCCCTCGATGCCCGGAATCCCGATCGGACACGTCATGCGTCCCAGCACTTCCTGCGGGATGCCGCGGGCTTCGAAGCGGTGAAGGAAGCGCGCGCGCTTGGTCTGCGAGCCGATCAGCCCCAAAAAGCCGAAATCACCCCGCCGCAGCACCGCCTCGGTGATGCGCATGTCCAGGTCGTGGTTGTGCGTGAGCACCAGGAAGAAGGCGCCGGGCTCGGCCACGTCCACCTCGCCCTCCACCGCGTCCACGCACACCCTCTCGACGTGCGGCGGCAGCGGGCCGGCGGGGAATTCGTCCTCGCGCTCGTCGATCCACTGCACCTTGCAGTCGATGCCCGCCAGCAGGTTCACGATGGCGCGGCCCACGTGGCCGGCGCCGTAGAGCTGCAAGGTGAAACGCGGCTGCGGCGCCGGCCAGTTCGCCAGCACGGCCGGTGTCAGCAGCTCGAAGGCCAGCGTCACCGCGCCGCCGCAGCACTGGCCCAGCGCCGGGCCCAGCGGGTAGTGTTTTTCCCTCGGCAGCGTCTCGCCGGCCTGCAGCATGGCGCGCGCCAGCTCGATCGCCTGCAGCTCCAGGTGCCCGCCGCCCACCGTGCCGGCCGCCTCGCGCGCGCTCACCAGCATGCGCGTGCCGGCCTCGCGCGGCGCGGAGC
>JAEYPG010000599.1 GCA_023410975.1 Pseudomonadota bacterium | reverse complement strand
AGTCGGGCGTGTCGCGCGTGATCGCGCGCACCTGCGAGGTGATGAACCAGCTCAAGACCGACGACCCGGCCAAGATCCGCGCTGCCGGCGTGATCGACCTGCCGACGATCCAGCGCTACCTGAACTTCCACTTCAGCGTGACCATCGACCTCTTCGGCGCCGACGAGTCGAGCAACGCGGCCATCTTCTACAACTCGGGCCTCAAGGGCCGCTTCGAGGAGACCAAGCGCGAGGACGACCACCAGCTGCACGGCCAGACCTACAAGGTGCTGGGCGTGGAGAAGAGCGGCAACGGCGGCCGGCTGGTGGAGCGCGAGGTGCCGATGCTCAACGCGCTCAACGAGGTGCTGCGCGACGACTACATCAAGGACTCCATCGCGGGCGTGAACCGCTGGAACAAGGTCATCGAGAAGGCGGGCATCCCGTTGCGGCTGGTGGCGCCGCACAAGGCCTTCAACCGCAAGATTGGCGCGCTGGCCGGCGCCAACGTCACGCCCGACGGGCGCGTGGTCAGCAGCGCCGAGTGCGCCGCGCGCCACGACGAGTGGCTGCCCTCGGAGACGGACCGCGCCTTCGTCGCCTCGCTGATGGGCCGCGTGGTGGAGCCCGGCAAGTTCGCCAACTGGATCGCGCCGCCGGTCATGGGCATCAACCGCCAGCCGGTGGACTTCGAGTACGTGCGGTTCGGCTGAGCCTTGCTCCTGCGTTCGCCCTGAGCTTGGTCGTTGGGCCTGCAGGCCCGCCGGGCGGTGGGGCTTCGACAGGGCTCTCCTGAGCTTGTCGAAGGGCTCAGCCCGAACGGGAGATGTTCCAGCACCAGCAATGACAGAGAGAGCTCCATGAACGCCCCCCTGCCCGAAGTCCTCAAGCAGCACCTGATCGACCCGGAAATCTGCATCCGCTGCAACACCTGCGAGGAGAGCTGTCCGGTCGATGCCATCACGCACGACTCGAACAACTACGTGGTGGACCCAGGCAAGTGCAACTTCTGCATGGCTTGCGTGCCGCCGTGCCCCACGGGCGCCATCGACAACTGGCGCACCGTGCTGCGGCTGGAGGCCTACCCGGTCGAAGAGCAGCTCACCTGGGACGAGCTGCCGGCGGAGAAGGCGCTGGGCCTGAACGTGGAGACGCCGGCCGAGGCCGCCGGGCCGCAGGTGCAGGCGCAGGCCCAGGAGCTGCCGCTGTCCGAGGCAGTGGCCGGCGCGCAGGTGCCGCCGTGGTCGGCCTCGCATCCCTACGTCAACCTCTACACGCACAAGAACCCCGTGACGGCCACGGTGGCCGGCAACTACCGGGTGACGGAGCTGGGCACGGACAGCGACACGCACCACATCGTGCTGGACTTCGGCAACGTGCCGTTCCCGGTGCTGGAAGGGCAGTCGCTGGGCATCCTGCCGCCGGGCGTGGACGCCAACGGGCGCCCGCACCACGCGCGCCAGTACTCCATCGCCAGCCCGCGCGACGGCGAGCGCCCGGGCTACAACAACGTCTCGCTGACCGTGAAGCGCGTGACGGCGGACTACCAGGGCCGGCCAGTGCGCGGCGTGGCCTCCAACTACCTGTGCGACCTGAAGAAAGGCGACCAGGTGCAGGTGATCGGCCCCTTCGGCAGCACCTTCCTGATGCCCAACCATCCGGGCAGCCACCTGGTGATGATCTGCACCGGCACCGGCAGCGCCCCCATGCGCGCCATGACCGAGCGCCGGCGCCGGCGCCGCGGCCAGGGCGAGGGCGAGGGCGGCAAGCTGATGCTCTTCTTCGGTGCGCGCACGCAGCAGGAGCTGCCGTACTTCGGCCCGCTGATGAACCTGCCCAAGGACTTCATCGACATCAACTTCGCTTTTTCGCGTACGCCGGGCCAACCCCGGCGCTACGTACAGGATGTAATGCGTGAACGTGCGGCAGACTTGGCGCTGCTGCTGCGCGACCCGAACACCTGTTTCTACGTCTGCGGCCTCAAGGGGATGGAGGCCGGCGTGCTGGAGGTGCTTCGGGACGTGGCGACGCAGCACGACCTGGACTGGCCCGCGCTGCACCAGCAGCTCAGGCGGGAAGGCCGGCTGCACCTGGAGACCTACTGATGGAGGAGACCCCCTGATGACCGTTGTCGTGGAGCGCGGCGCCGTGGCGCGCGTGCGCATGAACCGCCCCGAGGTGTTCAACGCCTTCGACGAGGCCATGATCGCCGCCCTGCATGACGCCTTCACCGCGCTGGCCGCGGACCCGGCCGTGCGCGTGATCGTGCTGGAGGGTGCCGGCAAAGCCTTCAGCGCGGGGGCGGACCTGCAGTGGATGCAGCGCGCCAGCGCCGCCAGCCAGGAGTGGAACCTGCAGGATGCACGCCGCTTCGCCGGCATGCTCGCGGCCATCCAGCAGTGCCCCAAGCCGACCATCGCGCGCGTGCAGGGCGTGGCGCTGGGGGGCGGCGTGGGGCTCACCTGCGCCTGCGACATCGCCATCGCCGGGGACGACGCCAAGTTCGCCGTGAGCGAGGCCAAGTTCGGCATCCTGCCCGCCGTGATCGGGCCCTATGTCACCAACGCCGTGGGCAAGCGCCAGGCGCTGCGGCTGGCACTGACCACCAGCCGCATCGGCGCGCAGGAAGCGCTGGACATCGGCCTGGTGCAGAAGGTCGTGCCGCTGGACGGCCTGGACAGCGCGGTAGACGCCATGGCGGCGGAGCTGCTGGTGGGTGGGCCGAACGCGCAGCGTGAGATCAAGCAGCTCTTCGCGCAGCTGGAGGTTGGCCCGATCACCGGCGACGTGCGCGAGCTCACGGCACAGACCATTTCGCGCGTGCGCAGCACGGACGAGGCCCGCGAGGGCTTCGAGGCCTTCCTGGCCAAGCGGCCCGCGAGCTGGATTCCCAAGGCATGAACGTCCCGACGTTGGAGGGCGCGCCGCTGCTGGTGGTGGGCGCGGGCATCATGGGCGCCGGCATCGCGCAGGTGGCGGCACAGGCAGGTCATGCGGTGATGCTGTTCGACCTGCGCGAGGGCGCGGCGGCCGAGGCCAAGGCCAAGCTGGGCAAGAGCCTGGAGGCGCTGGCGGCCAAGGGGAAACTCACGGCGCAGGAGGCCGCGCAGACGATCTCGCGCATCGAGGCGGTGGCCTCGCTGGAGGCCGCGGCCTCGGCGCGGCTGGTGGTGGAAGCCGTGGTGGAGAAGCTCGACGCCAAGCGCGCGCTGTTCCGCCAGCTCGAAGGCATCGTGGGCGCCGACTGCGTGCTGGCCACCAACACTTCGTCCATCTCCGTCACCGCCATCGCCAACGGACTGCAGCGCCCCGGGCGGCTGGTGGGCATGCACTTCTTCAACCCCGTGCCGCTGATGAAGCTCGTGGAGGTGGTGTCGGGGCTGCAGACCGAGCCGGCGGTGGCGCAGGCGATCCACGCGCTGTCCAGGCGCTGGGGCAAGGTGCCGGTGTTCGCGCGCTCCACGCCGGGTTTCATCGTCAACCGCATTGCGCGTCCGTACTACGCCGAGACGCTGGCGCTGCTGCAGGAGCAGGCCGGCACGCCGGCGCTGCTGGACGCCTGCCTGCGCGCCGCGGGCTTCCGCATGGGGCCGTGCGAGCTGATGGATTTGATCGGACACGACACGAATTTCTCGGTCACGCAGTCGGTGTTCGAGGCCAATTTCTTCGACAAGCGCTTCGTGCCCTCGCTGGTGCAGCGCGAGCTGGTCGATGGCGGGCTGCTCGGGCGCAAGTCCGGGCGCGGCTTCTACGACTACGCCGAGGGCGCGGTGAAGCCTGGCGTGCCGGAGCACGTGCCGGCGGAGCTGCCGGCGGCCACGATCCTGAGCCTGCACGGCCAGGGTCCGGTGGCGCAGCGCCTGCGCGAGGCGTTGACGGCGGCGGGGCGCGGCTTCAAGCCGGTGCCGGACAGCGACTGGGTGGGGCTGGAGATCGACGGCGCCCAGTTGCGCCTGACCGACGGGCGGCCAGCCTCGCAGTTGGGCGCGGGGGAGGTGGCCGAGGTGGCAGTGTTCGACCTGCCGCTGTCGGCGTTGCCCGGTGCGGTGCTGGCCTGGGCGCCAGCGGTGCAGGCTTCGCAGGCCTGGTGCGAGCTGGCGCCGCGATGGCTGCGGGCGCTGGGCTTCAACGCGCAGCGCCTGGCCGACGCGCCGGGGCTGGTGGTGGCGCGCACCATCGCCATGCTGATCAACGAGGCCGCCGACGCCGTGCACCAGGGCGTGTGCGACGAGGGCGGGGCGGACGCAGCGATGAAGTTGGGCGTGAACTATCCGCAGGGTCCCTTCGAGTGGCTGAGCGGATGGGATGCCGCGGCCGTGATCGCGCTGCTCGATGCGCTGGACGCCCATTACCGCGGCGAGCGCTACCGCATCAGTCCGGGCTTGCGGCTGCGTGCCTGGGGACAGGGCGAGCACGAGGCGGCCTGCATCGGGGAGGGCGCCTGATGAAATTCGCAGAGTTTCACGAAGGGCAGCGCATCACGGCCGGTCCGATGAGCCTGAGCGAGGCGGAGATCGTCGAGTTTGCGTCGGCCTGGGACCCGCAGTGGTTCCATACCGATCCCGATGCCGCGGAACGCGGGCCGTTCAAGGGGCTGATCGCCAGCGGCTGGCAGACCTGCGGGCTGGCGATGCGGCTGGCGTGCCAGGCGGCGCTCGATGGCTCCGAGAGTTACGCCTCGCCGGGCATTGCCTACATCAAGTGGCCCAGCCCGGTGCGGCCTGGCGACCCGATGCGGCTGGAGGCTACGGTGCTGGAGGTGCGGCGCTCGCGAAGCAAGCCGAACCTGGGCGTGCTGCGCTGGCGTTGGGAGTTGCTGCACGTCGACGGTCGCCAAGCGCTGGAGCTGGAGGCGACCAGCCTCTTCGACCTCGCGTGCGGTGGCGCCGATCCATCGGCTTGAGCGGCGTCCCGAACCTTGAGACAGGTTGCGGCCCCATCCGCGGATAGGGCCTCAGCCGCTGGATAGACTGCACCAGATGAGTGCAGACGAATTCGTGGCCTTGCTCACGCTGGTCACAGCGATGAGCTTCACGCCCGGTCCCAACACCACCTTGTCCACGGCGCTGGCCGTGAATTTCGGCCTGCGCCGGGCGCTGGTGTTCGTGAGCGCGGTGCCGGTGGGCTGGACGCTGCTGATGCTGGGCTGCGGCCTGGGGGTGGGAGCGCTGCTGCTGGCGCTGCCGGCGGCGCGCTGGGCAGTGAAGGGTGCCGGCATCGCCTATCTGCTCTGGCTGGCCTGGAAGCTGTCCCAAGCAGGACAACTTGGCCAAGCGGACGAACGGCGTCTGGACGTCGGTTTCTGGCAGGGCGTGGGGCTGCAGTTCCTCAACATCAAGGCGTGGATGCTGGCGCTGGCCCTGGCGGGCGGCTGGGTGAGCAGCGCGGGTGGGCAGCCGGCAACCAATCCGGGGCAGCGGTTGCTGATCGTGTGCGCCGTGATGGTGGTCTTTGCCTGGAGCAGCAATTTCAGCTATGCCCTCGTGGGTTCGGCGCTGCGCGGTTGGCTGGCGCAGGGACGGCGGCTGCTGTGGTTCAACCGGGCCATGGCGCTGGTGCTGGTGCTGACTGCAGCGTGGATGACGCGGGCATGAACGGGGTGCGTTCCATTCATGAATGGCTCCCGCTTAATCCGCGCCGTGCATGGCGAAAGGGGCGGCATGCTTCCGCAAAGACCGTCTTGCTGCACAAGGTGAAGCGCTGGGCGGAGCACCGCTTTATCGAATGGCCCCGAGCTTATAAGCAACATACATAAAACCAAGGCCAAGTGGCAGGAGTGCTGGAATGGAGGTCTCGCCAGCTCTCTACCGACGACCCTCTGAGTTTTAAGAAACATACAGGTTATAGATTGCTAAAATTTTCCACATCGACAGACCCAACTATCGAAACAAGCAAACCAGAGTCGGGGGAGAAGCCGCCCGATTCAAGCTAACGATCAGGACAGCCAGCGTCGCTGGCCGGAGCAGGGTGGCCAGCGGTTCAGGCCGTTTCGCCTAGCCGCCATTGGCCATCGATCAGCAATTCGTGCGGACGGAACTGCGCCTTGTAGGCCATCTTGTGGCTGTTGCTGATCCAGTAGCCCAGGTACAGAAAAGGCAACTTCAGCAGTCGCGTCTGCTCGACCTGCCAAAGGATGTTGTAGGTGCCATAGCTGGCGTCGTCGTCCGGCTCGTAGAAGGTGTAGACGGCTGAAAGCCCGTCGCTGAGCACGTCCAAGATGGAGACCATCTTCAAGGCACCTAACCCGGACTCGCTGGACTCGCGGAACTCCACCAGCCGTGAGTTGACACGGCTCTGCAGCAGGAACTGGGTGTACTGGTCCACACTGTCGTGGTCCATGCCGCCACCGCTGTGCCGGCCGGACTGGTAGCGCAGATAGAGCTGGTAGTGCTCAGGCAAGAAGCATAAGCGCAACACGCGTGCGACCAAGCTGCAATGGGATTTCCAGGCTCTGCGCTGGCTGCGGGAAGGCTTGAACTGCTGCACCGGCAGGCGCAACGGGACGCAAGCCCTGCAGCCGTCGCAGTAAGGCCGGTACGTGAACAAGCCGCTGCGGCGAAATCCACGTGCCACGAGCTCGGAATAGGCATCGGCGTGAATCAGGTGGCTCGGCGTTGCGACCTGGGACCGTGCCAAGCGGCCCGGCAAGTAGCTGCAGGGGTAGGGGGCCGTGGCATAGAACTGCAACGACGCGAGGGGAAGTTCCTTGGGAGCAGTCACGCGGGAGATCCTCAGGGCGCCGGGCGCAGACCGAGCTGCGTCCACATCGACTCATGATAGGTCCAGCTCCGCACGGGTTCGGCATCGACCGTGGCGTCGAGGTGGCTCAGGAACTCCGAGCGCGGCATCTCGCGTGCACCTAAGGAAGCCAAGTGCGACGTGTTCTGTTGGCAATCCACGAGCCCAATGCCATGGAAGCGACAGAAGCAGACCAGCGCGGCCAGGGCAAACTTGGAAGCATCGGTGCGGTGAGAGAACATCGACTCACCAAAGAACATACGGCCGAGCCCTACGCCATACAGTCCGCCAACGAGCTCGCCATCGACCCAGGTCTCGAAGCTATGAACGGTGCCCGTTTCGTGCCATTCGAGGTAGGCTCGTTGCATGGCAGCAAGGATCCAGGTGCCGTCCTGGCCGTCGCGCGGACTGCTGGCGCAGGCCTGAATCACCGCGGGAAAGGCGCTGTCCACCCGGATCTCGCAGCCTGGGGTGCCGACGAACCGCTGCAGACTCTTACGCAGCGATCGATGCAAGCGGAATTCATTCACAGGCAACACCATACGGGGGTCTGGTGACCACCACAGCACGGGTTGCCCTTGTGAATACCAGGGGAAGATGCCCTTGCGGTACGCCTCGTGGAGGCGAGCCAGTGTGAGATGGCCTCCTGCTGCCAACAGTCCGGGCGCTTGTGACGAAGGGCCCAGTGCCAGCGAGGGAGGCGGCAAAGGCGTATGGTCGTTATCCAGCCAAGGCAACAGCAGATTCATACAGCAAGAAATCCGCGTTCCGTGAATAGGATGAATCGTTTAGACAGCCCAATGAACAGGACCAGTTGACGAAGCTCGACACCACCACGCTGATCCGGTCAGGGCTGTACCCTAAGACAGCGGGTCCGGCTGAGGCCGCTACTCTCGGTCAAAGAGTGGCGGCAGCTACAGCCTTAGCGATGGTCTGTCCCATTGACGGTTGAAGTCGGAATGTCAATGGCCCGAATGTTCTGTGCTAACTCGCCCTTTGGACCCTTGACGATCTCAAAACTCACTCGGCTACCTTGCTTCAGAGTGCGAAATCCTTCCATCTGGATGGCCGAGAAGTGAGCGAACACATCTGCTCCTCCGTCGGCAGGCTGAATGAAGCCAAAACCCTTGGCGTCGTTGAACCACTTGACAGTACCGATAGCCATCTCTGCGTCCCTCCAGGTGTTTTTGCTGCGGTGCAACAGATTTTCTTGGGCGCTTTGAGCTCATGTCAATGAGCAGCGACACCATCTTTACACAAATTGATACATGCAGTGGCCCCAGTAGTCTTGTAGCGACATGCCTTGGCGCAATATCCGCAGCAGATGCCAGCGTAGAGCAACTCGATAGAATGAATCCATGCCCTCGGAACCCCCTAAGCCCCCTTCGCGAGCGCCTGTTGCGCCTGGACGCGACGATGGTGCAGTCGTGGTGGAGCGCAAGACGGCGCGCACCAAGCCACCACGCATGTATCAAGTCGTCTTGCTTAATGACGACTACACACCGATGGAGTTCGTAGTGATGGTGCTTCAGGAATACTTCAAGCGCGACTTGGAGACAGCGACACACATCATGTTGAAGATCCATCACGAAGGTCGGGGCGTCTGCGGTGTGTACACCAAGGACGTTGCGGCTACCAAGGTTGAACTGGTACTGGCAGCGGCTCGCCGCTCCGGTCATCCGCTGCAGTGCATTATGGAGGCCGCATGATCGCGCAAGAACTTGAAGTCAGCCTGCACATGGCGTTCGTTGAAGCGCGCCAGCAGCGGCATGAATTCATCACAGTTGAGCATTTGCTGATGGCGCTGCTTGACAACCCATCAGCTGCTGAAGTACTGCGTGCGTGCGCAGCCAATATTGATGATCTGCGCAAGAGCTTGTCAGCTTTCATTAAGGAAAATACGCCAACTGTAGGTGGCACTGACGAAGTCGACACTCAGCCAACGCTGGGTTTCCAGCGCGTGATCCAGCGCGCAATCATGCATGTGCAGAGCACGGGTAGCGGCAAGAAAGAGGTCACTGGCGCCAATGTGCTGGTAGCGATCTTTGGAGAGAAAGATTCACACGCCGTCTACTATTTGCATCAGCAAGGCGTAACGCGTCTGGACGTCGTCAATTTCATTGCTCACGGCATCAAGAAGTCCGATCCGCCGGAGCCGGCCAAGTCCAGTGATAACAGCCCTAGCAACGAGAGTGAAAAGGAAGAGGTTGGTGAAGCTAAAGGGTCACCGCTCGATCAGTTCACTCAAAACCTCAATTCCCTGGCGACTGCCGGCAAGATCGATCCTCTCATCGGCCGCGAAGGGGAGGTGGAGCGTGTCATCCAAGTATTGTGCCGTCGCCGCAAGAACAATCCGCTGCTGGTGGGAGAAGCGGGAGTAGGAAAGACTGCAATTGCAGAAGGCCTTGCTTGGCGAATCACACAGGGCGAAGTGCCTGAGGTACTGGCTGGATCTACTGTCTATGCTCTGGACATGGGCGCCTTGCTGGCAGGCACCAAGTACCGCGGCGATTTCGAGCAGCGTCTCAAGGGCGTGCTCAAGCAGCTCAAAGATCAACCGCAAGCAATTCTCTTCATTGACGAGATCCACACGCTCATTGGTGCAGGTGCAGCCTCTGGTGGGACGCTTGATGCCAGCAATTTGCTCAAGCCTGCATTGAGTTCAGGAGCAATGAAGTGCATTGGGGCAACGACCTTCAGTGAGTACCGGGGAATCTTCGAAAAGGATGCAGCACTGTCGCGCCGTTTTCAGAAGGTGGACGTCGTCGAGCCGTCGGTGGAACAGACCGTAGAAATTCTCAAGGGTCTGAAGTCCCGCTTTGAAGAACACCATAGCGTCAAATACGCACTGGGTGCTCTGCAAGCCGCTGCAGAGCTGTCTGCCAAGTACATCAACGATCGTCACCTCCCTGACAAAGCGATCGATGTCATTGACGAAGCAGGTGCCGCACAGCGGATCTTGCCGAAAAGTAAGCAGAAAAAGACGATTACTCGTACGGAAGTTGAAGAGATCGTCTCGAAGATTGCGCGTATACCGCCGGCCTCGGTGTCAAGCGACGACCGTAGCAAGCTCAAGACGCTGGACCGCGACCTTAAGAGCGTGGTATTCGGTCAAGACCCAGCAATCGACGCATTGGCAGCCGCAATCAAGATGGCACGCTCTGGCTTGGGCAAGCCGGATAAACCCATCGGCTCGTTCCTCTTCAGTGGTCCGACTGGCGTTGGCAAGACCGAAGTGGCCAAGCAGTTGGCGTTCATTCTGGGCATCGAACTCATCCGCTTCGACATGTCCGAGTACATGGAACGCCACGCAGTGAGTCGTCTCATTGGGGCGCCTCCTGGTTATGTCGGTTTTGACCAGGGAGGTTTGTTGACTGAGGCGATCACCAAGAAGCCTCATGCGGTCCTTTTGCTGGACGAGATCGAGAAAGCGCATCCCGATGTTTTCAACGTGCTGCTGCAAGTCATGGACCATGGCACGTTGACGGACAACAACGGGCGCAAGGCTGACTTCCGCAACGTGATCATCATCATGACGACCAATGCGGGTGCAGAAACCATGAACAAGGCCACCATCGGGTTCACTACGCGGCGCGAAAGTGGTGACGAAATGGCCGACATCAAACGGCTGTTCACGCCCGAATTCCGCAACCGGCTTGATGCTACGGTCAGTTTCAGGGCTCTGGATGAAGAGATCATCCTGCGCGTAGTGGATAAGTTCCTCCTGCAACTCGAAAGCCAGCTTTCCGAGAAGAAGGTGGAAGTGACCTTCACCGATGCGTTGCGAAAGCAACTGGCCAAGAAGGGCTTCGATCCGCTTATGGGTGCACGTCCGATGCAGCGCCTTATCCAGGACACGATTCGGCGTGCCCTGGCTGATGAACTGCTGTTCGGCCGTTTGGTGGACGGCGGTCGCCTGACCGTAGACCTGGATGACCAGGAAGAGGTGCAACTGCAAATCGAACCGCGCAAGAGTGATCGTCCGCGTGCTGAGCCGGCGACAACCTCTTGACAAAGTCAGACCCGGTGGACGTGCTCCACTGGGTTTTGCAGGTAGTAAGACGCCAACAGCCGGTACATTGCCGGCTGTTGTTCTTTCAAGGCACACGGCGTAACGAAGAAGGCCTCGCTCGCCACAGCGAAGAATTCGTCCAGTCCTACGCACCCATAGGAATCAATAGCTGTTTCCATACCTCTATCTACCAGACGGCGAAGAAACTCGAATTCCGGTTCCAATGCCGTGAGCCAACGTCGCCGTGCTTGAAGGTCAGGCAGCATTGGTATACCGTCAGCTTGCCCGTCTCGCATATCCAGCACGTGAGCAAACTCATGGATCACGACGTTATAAGCCGGCGCACCCGGTTCTTCAGCGTCGTAAATATCGCCCCAGCTCAGCATGACAGGCCCCCCTTCCACAGCTTCTCCCGCTATGATTTCTTCGTAGGCATGCACAACACCGGATGCATCTACAGTCTCACGTGAAGCGACGACTGTGTTTGCATGCATCACGATGCCCACAAATCCGTCGTAACACGGGGATAGGCCCAATTTCAGGACCGGCACGCAGGCCTGAGCGGCGACCGCCACGACAATATCGTTGCGCAACTCGAATCCGTCGACACCGTAGAACTCCTTGCTGTCGAGAAATAGGCTGCACATGTGCCGCAGCGCTGCCAAATCAACTTCGGTGCGGAAACGCAGGAACGGAAAACGCCGCAGCGTCAATTGCCATAGAGCCTCAGGAATGGCCCTCCGTTGCACTGCACGAACTTCGCGCCGCTGCTCAAGGACTCGCCGCAGCCGGGTAAACATGTCAAAGCTTGATTCTTGAGAATCCTTCTTGCGTGAGACGCAATACCTCTGCCCGGGCGGGGCCTGAGCTGTCAAGCTCCCAGTCACTCAGCACATGCCGTTCATAGCCGGGTGCCAAAGATTGGCTACCAGGGCGATGGGTATGCCCGTGTACCAGGACACTGCACTGGGCTTGGCTGAGCCAGTCCAGCGCGGCTCTCGGATCAACGTCTGCCCAAGCAGCCATATCATTTTGGTGTTGCCGGCTGGCATCCCGCATGTTGCGGGCCAACTCGCGACGCTCGGACAGCGGTTTAGCTAAGAAAAAACGCTGCCAATTGGGGTTGCGTACCTGGAGACGAAAATGTTGGTAGTTGACATCCGCCAAGCAAAGCAGGTCGCCATGCGTCAACAGTAGCCGCTGCCCATGGGCTTCAAGTACGGTTGGGTCAGTAATCGGATGAACACCAATGTCTTCTAGCATCGCAGAGCCAACAAGGAAGTCTCGATTGCCCGGCAAAAAGCCAATCCAGCGGCACTGCGCTGCCTGATGTAGCGCATTGATAGCTTCAGCTTCGAAGCCTGGTTGTTGACATGTATCGTCACCGATCCAGGCTTCAAACAGATCTCCCAGGATGAACACTGCCTGCCCAGCCGTTTTCGTCAAGAAGTGCTTCCAAGCGTCAAAAGTGTGCGGGCGCGAGGCATCCAGATGCAAATCGCTGATGAAATCAATGCACGTCCAGCGCGAAGGCGCTGAAATGGCTCGGAGCGACGGCAGCACCAGCACTGCCGCCTCAATCGTTGGAGTACTCAGGCGACCTCAACCACGCGTTCAATAACAACGTCTTGCATGGGTACGTCACCGTGCCCGCCACGGTTGCCGGTAGCTACGCGTTCAATTGCATCGACCACATCGGTACCAGCAACGACCTTGCCAAAGACGGCATAACCCCAGCCATCCTGAGAGCGGTCTTTATCCAAGAAACCGTTATTTTTAGTGTTGATGAAGAACTGGGCCGTGGCCGAATGCGGCGCCATGGTACGGGCCATAGCAATGGTGTATTTTTCGTTGCGTAGACCGTTGGCGCTTTCGTTGTTGATCGGAGTTCCTGTGGACTTTTGCTTCATGCCGGGCTCGAAGCCGCCGCCCTGGATCATGAATCCCTGGATAACACGGTGAAACACTGTGCCGTCGTAATGGCCAGCGCGTACGTAATTGAGAAAATTTTCCACTGTGGCGGGCGCCTTATCGTCGTCCAGTTCAATCCGGATTGCACCAGCGCTGGTGGTCATTTCAACGGTTTTGGTCATGTTCACTTCTCTACGGTTGCTTTGTTGATGATCACCGGCTGTAGCGGCACATTCTGGTGAGACCCCTTGTTGCCGGTGGGCACTTGCCGGATTTTGTCAACGACTTCCATGCCCGAAACTACTTTGCCGAATACGGCGTAGCCATGGCCGTCACGGGAGTTGGGCTGATCCAGGAAGATATTGTCTTTGACATTGATGAAGAACTGGGCCGTAGCCGAGTCTGGAACCATGGTGCGTGCCATCGCGACGCTGCCGCGCACATTGGACAAGCCGTTGCGGCTTTCCAATGGAATGGCCGCACGGGTAGGCCTTTCGGTAAGGTCGGGCAGCATGCCGCCGCCCTGAATCATGAAATCTTCGATGACGCGATGAAACACCGTGCCATCGTATTGCCCTGCACGTACGTACTGCAGGAAATTGGCCGCAGTCTTGGGCGCCTTGTCAGCAGCAATTTCAATCACAACATCACCCATTGAAGTCTGCAACTTCACCTTTTGTGCCAATGCTGCTGGTGCGGTCATGCACAGAGCAAGCGTAGCGCCGAGGGAGGCGAGGGCAGTCAGTCGGATCATGGGTGGTGCGTCCTTGGCTATACTGATCCGATTCTACTGAAGCCCCCGGCGCCCGTTTCCCGGCCGGCGCCTGCCGGGCGGGTCGCGTCTGGGACGTTCCCGGCGCCAGCTGTCGCCTTCCCGTCGATGACCCTTCGCATCTACAACACGCTCAGCCGTCAGGTCGAGCCTTTCACACCCATTGAGCCTTCGCATGTGCGCATGTATGTGTGCGGCATGACCATCTATGACCTGTGCCATGTCGGGCACGCGCGCATGATGATGGCCTTTGACGTCGTAAGTCGCTGGCTGCGCGCCAGCGGCTACAAGGTGACCTACGTACGCAACATCACCGATATCGACGACAAGATCATCCGTCGTGCTCTGGAACGCAACATCCCGATACGGCAACTCACCGACGAGATGATCGCTGCAATGCATCAGGATATCGCTTGCATCGGCATCGAGCCGCCGACACACGAGCCGCGCGCTACCGAATATGTGCCGCAGATGCTGCAGATGATCCAGCGCCTGGAGGACAAGGGCTTGGCCTATCGGGCATCTGGTGGCGATGTCAACTTTGCGGTACGCAAGTTTCCTGGCTACGGCAAGCTCTCGGGCAAGTCGCTTGACGAGCTGCGCGCCGGCGAACGCGTGGCGGTGCTGGATGGCAAGGAAGACCCGCTCGACTTCGTGCTATGGAAGTCCGCCAAGCCGGAAGAGCCGGCCGATGCCAAGTACTCCAGCCCCTTCGGACTGGGCCGTCCGGGCTGGCATATCGAGTGTTCTGCCATGAGTTGCGCCCTGCTGGGTGAGCACTTCGATATTCACGGTGGTGGCATGGACCTGCAGTTCCCGCACCACGAAAACGAGATCGCGCAGAGTGAGGGCGCTACGGGCCAAACTTTCGTCAACGTGTGGATGCACAACGGCTTCCTCAACGTGGACAACGAGAAGATGTCGAAATCGCTCGGCAACTTCTTCACCATCCGCGATGTTCTGAAGAGCTTCGATGGCGAAACGGTGCGCTTCTTCATGTTGCGTACCCACTATCGCAGCCCGTTCAACTTCAGCGACGCCAACCTCGAGGACGCCCGCCACGCACTGCGTCGCCTCTACACGGCCCTGGCGGGCCTGGAAGCCGTGCCAACACTGGAATCCATCGATTGGACGCAGCCGCAGGCCACTGCCTTCCGCGCCGCGATGGACGAGGATTTCAATACCCCCGGTGCCGTGGCTGTGCTGTTTGAACTGGCTGCCGAGGTCAACCGCAGTCGCTCTGTAGACGCGGCTTCGCTGCTCAAGGCGCTGGGGGCGGTTCTGGGGCTGTTGCAGCAGTCGCCGCGTGCGTTCTTGCAAGGAGGCAGCACCCTCGATGAGGCTGACATCGAACGGCTGATAGAACAACGTGCCGCTGCCAAGAAGGCGCGTGATTTCGCGGCGGCTGATGCCATCCGCCGCGACCTGGCTGAGCGCGGCATCGTGCTGCAGGATTCGGCTCAGGGTACGACTTGGGTGAAAGCCTGAATGGCGCGCCCGGCCGCTGCCGTGACGCCCACCTACTGGGACGAGGCGTGCAAACACCTGTCCAAGCGCGACCGGGTGATGCGCAAGCTCATCCCGCAGTTCGGCGAGGCACGGCTGCAGTGCCGCAGTGACGCCTTCACTACGCTGGCACGATCCATTGTTGGGCAGCAGATCTCGGTACGCGCGGCGCAGTCGGTGTGGGAGCGCTTCATCGCGCTTTCGGGCGGGCGTTCCACCCGGCTGCAGCCTGCGGCCGTACTCGCCCTTGAAGTCACGGCCATGCGGGAGGCAGGACTGTCGGCGCGCAAGGTGGAATACCTGCGCGACTTGGCCATCCATTTCACCGACGGTACGGTGCATGTACGTCAATGGCAGCAGATGGACGACGAGGCCATCATCGAGGAACTCGTCGCCGTGCGCGGCATCGGTCGCTGGACGGCCGAAATGTTCCTCATCTTTCACCTGATGCGCCCCAACGTGCTGCCGTTGGACGACGTGGGCTTGTTGCGGGGCATCAGCCTCAACTATTTCAGCGGCGAGCCGGTATCACGGGCAGAGGCGCGCGAGGTCGGTGACGCCTGGGCGCCGTACCGCTCGGTCGCCACTTGGTATCTCTGGCGCAGCCTCGACCCGGTGCCTGTCGAATACTGAGCCCGTCTCGGTAAGGAATCCCTTCATGAGCAAGAAACACTTCCTCGACTTCGAACAATCCGTCGCCGAGTTGGAAGGCAAGATCGAAGAGCTGCGCTACGTGCAGACCGAGTCCGCCGTGGACATCTCCGAAGAAATCGAGCGGCTGCAGAAGAAGAGCCTGCAGCTGACCAAGGACATCTACGCCAATCTCACGCCGTGGCAGGTGACGCAGATCGCCCGCCATCCTCAACGCCCCTACACACTGGACTACACCAACGAGATCTTCAGCGACTTCCAGGAGCTGCACGGCGACCGCCATTACGCGGACGACCAGTCCATCGTCGGTGGCCTGGCCCGCTTCAACGGCCAAGCGTGCATGGTGCTGGGTCACCAGAAGGGACGTGATACCAAGGAGCGCGCGGCGCGCAACTTCGGCATGAGCCGGCCCGAGGGCTACCGCAAGGCGCTGCGGCTGATGAAGCTGGCCGAGAAGTTCGGGCTGCCGGTCTTCACTTTCGTGGACACGCCGGGCGCGTACCCGGGCATCGGTGCCGAAGAGCGGGGACAGTCCGAGGCCATTGGCCGCAACATCTTCGAGATGGCACAACTGGAAGTGCCCATCATCACCACCATCATCGGCGAGGGTGGTTCCGGAGGCGCGCTGGCCATCAGCGTGGCGGACCAGGTGCTGATGCTGCAGTTCTCCGTTTACTCCGTGATTTCGCCTGAGGGCTGTGCTTCCATCCTGTGGAAGACCGCCGAGCGCGCCGCCGATGCGGCAGAAGCGCTGGGCATCACGGCGCACCGCCTCAAGGCGTTAGGCCTGATCGACAAGATCGTGAGCGAGCCCGTGGGTGGCGCCCATCGCGACATGCGCCACATGGCCGCCACGCTCAAGCGCGCGCTCAACGACGCGCTGCGCCAGGTGGTGGACCTCAAGCCGCGCGAGCTGCTGCAGCGCCGCTACGAGCGGCTGCAGTCCTATGGCCGCTTCAGCGACACCACCGAGCGCTGACGTTCCCTGCGTCGCCGTCGCCACCAGCGGCGGCCGCGATTCCACCGCGCTGCTCCATGCCACGGCCCGCGCCGCCCAGGCACTGGGCCTGCGCGTGCTCGCGCTGCACGTGCACCACGGGCTGCTTCCCGAAGCCGACGCCTGGGTGGAACACCTGCAGCACCAGTGTGCCGACTGGGCGCGGCAAGGTCTCCCCGTGGCGTTGCGATGGTGCCGGCTCGAAGGCGGCCCTGGACGGGGCGAAAGCGTCGAGGCCTGGGCCCGGAGAGGGCGCTATGCCGCGCTGAGCCGCATGGCCCGGGAGGGCGGTGCAACGCTCGTCCTGTTGGCCCACCACCGGCGTGACCAAGCCGAGACCTTCCTGTTGCAGGCTCTGCGTGGCGGCGGAGCGGCCGGCCTGGCTTCGATGCCGCGGCAAGCGGTACGCGACGGCCTGCCGTGGGCGCGCCCCTGGCTAGAGCAGCCCTCGGAAGCCATCGATGCCTACGTGCAGGCGCACGGACTGACGCACATCCAGGATCCCAGCAACGAGGACCATGGCTATGCCCGCAATCGCCTGCGGCATCGCGTGATACCGGCGTTGACGGCTGCGTTTCCACAGGCTGAGCAGGCACTGGGAGCAGCCGCCCGGCAAGCGCAACAGGCACGCGAATGCCTGCAGGCGCTGGCGGAGATCGATCTGCGCGCCGTGGCTGAAGGGCACGAGCTGCGCTTGCCGTCACTGGCCGCGTTGCCTCAAGCCCGCCAAGCGAACCTGCTGCGCCACTGGCTGCTGCAGCACTGTGGCCGCGGTCCCGGCGACACCCTGCTGCAGCGCCTGCTAAGCGAGCTGTTCGAAAGCGATGCACCCGCCTGCTGGCCAGCCGGAGAGCAGGTGCTGCACCGTTACCGGGGCCGGCTGCGCTGCAAACTGGCCGGGAGGGACCCGAGGGAAATGCCCGTGCACGAGGAGCAGCCGGTTTACATCGACGGCCCGGGTCGGCAGCGCCTGGATGCCTGGAATGGCTGGCTGGAAGTGCACAGCGTGGAAAAGGGCGGCGTGGCGCCGGCTCGGCTGCGGGCATGCATCGCGCGCGCGCGCAGCGGCGGCGAGCAGTTCCAGCTCAAGCCGGGAGGCGTTCCGCGCAGTCTCAAGAAGCAGTACCAGGCCTTGGGCGTGCCAGCGTGGCACCGCGGCGGCCCGCTGTTGTGGCTGGACGAGTCGCTCCTGTACGTGCCCGGCCTGGGAGTCGATGCGCGGCTGTGGGCTCCTCCCGGCGAGCCCCAGCTAGCCCTGGAATGGGTGCCTGATGCAGCCGGCTAGAATCGCGGGTTCGCGGGCCGCTGGTGCCTCGCGGCAAACACCGGGCCTGTTTCAAACACCATGGCATTGATCGTTCACAAGTACGGCGGTACGTCGATGGGCTCCACGGAGCGCATCCGCAACGTCGCCAAGCGCGTGGCCAAGTGGGCACGCGCGGGCCACCAGATGGTGGTCGTTCCCTCCGCGATGAGCGGTGAAACCAACCGGCTGCTGGGGCTGGCCAAGGAGCTGTCGCCCAAGCAGACGAGCTCCGCGCTGCTGCGTGAGCTCGACATGATTGCCGCCACCGGCGAGCAGGTGTCGGTGGGCCTGCTGGCCATCGCGCTGCAGGCCGAAGGCATGGAAGCCATCAGCTACACCGGCTGGCAGGTTCCGGTGCAGACCGATTCGGCCTACACCAAGGCCCGCATCGAGAGCATCGAGGACGCCCGTGTGCGCGCCGACCTGGCCGCGGGCAAGGTGGTGATCATCACCGGCTTCCAGGGCATCGACGCCGAGGGCCACATCACCACGCTGGGCCGTGGCGGCTCGGACACCTCCGCGGTGGCGGTGGCGGCGGCAATGAAGGCCGACGAGTGCCTGATCTACACCGACGTCGATGGCGTCTACACCACCGACCCCCGCGTCGTGGCCGAGGCGCGGCGCCTGAGCACCGTCAGCTTCGAAGAGATGCTGGAAATGGCGAGCCTGGGCTCCAAGGTGCTGCAGATCCGCTCGGTGGAGTTCGCGGGCAAGTACCGTGTGCCGCTGCGCGTGCTCTCCAGCTTCACGCCCTGGGATATTGATATCGAAGAGGAAGCCCGCTCCGGCACCCTGATCACCTTCGAGGAAGACGAAAAGATGGAACAAGCCGTTGTCTCCGGCATCGCGTTCAACCGCGACGAGGCCAAGATCACCGTCATGGGCGTGCCCGACAAGCCCGGCATCGCCTACCAGATCCTGGGCGCCGTGGCCGAGGCCAACATCGACGTCGACGTGATCATCCAGAACGTGTCGCACGACGGGAAGACCGACTTCTCCTTCACCGTGCACCGCAACGACTACCAGCGCACGGTGGACCTGCTGCAAAGCCAGGTGCTGCCCGCGCTGGGCGCCAAGGAGATCCTCGGCGACACCAAGATCTGCAAGGTCAGCATCGTCGGCATCGGCATGCGCAGCCACGCCGGTGTGGCCAGCAAGATGTTCCGCGCGCTGAGCGACGAGGGCATCAACATCCAGATGATCACCACCAGCGAAATCAAGACCAGCGTGGTGATCGACGAGAAGTACATGGAGCTCGCCGTGCGCGCACTGCATCGCGCCTTCGAGCTGGACCAGGAAAAAGCCAGCGTCTAAAAAACTTCGCAAAGTGCTTGGAAGTTCGAAAAAACCTGGCTAGAATAGCAGCTTCTGCACTGGAGTCGTGACCGAGAGGCCGAAGGTGCTCCCCTGCTAAGGGAGTATGCGGGCAAAACCTGCATCGAGGGTTCGAATCCCTCCGACTCCGCCAAACACGCAAAAGACCGAAGGTTCCGCAAAAACCTTCGGTCTTTTTGCTTTTGTGTTCGACAAGCCAGTCTGGAGCCGACGGCTGCGGTGAGAACCCTGGGCATGGAGCGCTGCGGATTTGAAACGCCGCGGAGCAGGGCGCGCAGACCCGCTCAGCCAGGAGCCGCCGCCAATTCCCGCGCCAGCGCAAGAACGGAGCAGGGCGCGCTGCCCTCGGCCTTGTTGTTGATCGTCACGAAAGCCTGGTGACCCGCAGCCAGCGTGCCGACGAGCACCCGTACCAGACCCTGGCGCGTGGGCAGGTCCGGAGCCACCAGCTTGTCGAAGGGCGCCCAGGCATCCTTGGCACCGGCGTAGCTCTGGCCAGCCTGCAAATTCCAACGGCAGACCACGTCGCCGGGCCAGGTGGCGCGCAGCATCGGCAACTGTCGCTCGATGGGCGGCATGCGGTCGTGCAGGCCCAGGCAATAGCGCACGCCAAAGGCCTTGAGATGCGCCGCCAGCCTCGGCTGCAGCAACTCGGGATCGCGCAGCTCCAGCGCCAAGCGGCTGCCAGCGGGCAACTCGGGCAGCAGCGCCTGCCACAAGCGCTCCAGTTGCGTTTCCAGTCGTACCGGGTCGTGCAGCCACGCGGCGGGCAATGGAGAAAGCTGGAATACCAGCACGCCCAGCTTGTCTTGAAGGCCCTCGACGGCCGGACGCAGACATTGCTCCAGCGCCATGCCGGGATCCAGGAACAGCGGATTGCTGCGCTCCGCACGTCCACCCGTGTCGCGCTGCACGGCGTCGCTTACCAGCGATGCTGCCTTGACCACGAAGCGAAACTCCTCCGGCACCTGTGCCGCCAGCCCGGCGTAGCCGGCCGCATCCAGCGGGCGGTAGAAGGCGCGGTCCAGGCTCACCGTGCGCAGCAGCGGATGCGCCGCATAGGCGGGCAGCCCCTCGCGCGACAGCCGAGCTTCCGGATAGGCCTGCGCCCACACCAGTCCCGACCAGCCGCTGAAGTTCCACGAGGACGTGCCCAGATGCAGCCGGCCACCCCAGCGTTCGCGCAACTGCTGCGCAAGCTCCAGCCACTCCGGATCGGGCAGCGCCGGTTGCACAGAAGCCGCGGCGGGCTGCAGCGGTTCGTCGAAGAGCAGGGACTGGAGTGAGGAGGCCGCGTTGTTCATGGCTCAGCTCGGGATGCTAAAGGAACACAAACCCTTGGCAGGAAAGAAGCCCGCGGACAACCAGCGCAACGTTCCTGTCATCCCAACACCACTATTATTTAACATAATACGCATTGAAGCGATTTTCATGATCCCTGGCAGGCACCCTGCTCGCAGGCTGCGGCGGTACCGAATACCCGGCACCAACCTTCAGCACCGAGATTCGATTCCGTTGCCGCAGTGCGTAGCTCACCGAGCTGGCGCCACCGCCGTGCGATGCCGCGCCGCCGCGGCTTCGATTTCCGCCGCCAGGCCATCGCGCCCCATCGAGCGCGCGAAATCCGCTGCCGTCATCCCGCGCTGGTTGCGCAGCGTGGCATCGGCACCGCGGCGCAGCAGCAGCCGCGCACCGTCGATGGCGCCGTAGCCGGCGGCCATCATCAGCGGCGTGCTCCCGTTGGGACTGACGGCATCCACGGGCGCGCCGGCGCGCAGCATCACTTCCATCGGTTCCAGTTCCGCGCTCGATGCCGCGTAATGCACCGGCGCCCAACCTTCCCGGTGCACGCGCGCGCCGCGCTCGATCAGCCGCTGCATCCAGGCCACGTGGCCGCGCAGCGCCGCCATCATCAGCGGCGTCTCGTTGGCGGCGTTGACGGCTTCCAAGTCCAGCTGCGGATGCGTCCACAGCGCCTCCGCCGCCTTCAGCGCGTCCTCCTTGAAAGCCCGCGTCAAGGCCGGCTGACCGCGCTCGTCGCGGGCATTCGGGTCGAAGCCACGCTGCAGCAATGCCAGGACGCTGCGCCCGTCGTCGCGTTCGATCGCCTTGAAGAAATCCTCGTAGCTGCCCGCCCAAGCCGGGTTCGCCAGCATCCAGGCGGCTGGCGCCAGGCACAGGCCGCCAAGCAGCCGCCGGCGGCCGGCATGCACACTTGCTGATTGGGCTTTCAAGCCATCAAGCAGCTTCTTCATGCCGCCTCCGCCACCTTGAACAGCCGCTCGAAATTGGTGCTCGTGGCACGGCCGATGTCCTCCGCGCTGCAGCCTTTGAGTTCGGCCAGCTGCGCCGCGACGTGCGGCACGTAGGCCGGCTGGTTGACCTTGCCGCGGTACGGCACCGGTGCCAGGTACGGGCTGTCGGTCTCGATCAGCAGCCGGTCCATGGGCACGAACTTGGCAACGTCGCGCAGGTCCGCCGCGTTCTTGAACGTGAGAATGCCGGAGAAGGAAATGTGGAAACCCAGGTCCAGCGCCGCCCGCGCCACGGCCTCGGTCTCGGTGAAGCAGTGGAAGACGCCCCCCGGCTGCTCGCCGCCCTCCTCGCGCAGGATCGCCAGCGTGTCCTCGCTGGCGCTGCGGGTGTGGA
>JAEYPG010000592.1 GCA_023410975.1 Pseudomonadota bacterium | reverse complement strand
ATCATCACCTGGCCGAAGCCCGAGCAGCTGACCTGGGTGGCGCCCTCCATGAGGCGGGCGAAGTCGTAGGTGACCTTCTTGGACTGGATCGCCTTTTCCATGGAGGAGATGATGAGGTCGGCGGCCTCGGTCCAGCCCATGTGGCGCAGCATCATCTCGGCCGACAGGATCTCGGAGCCGGGGTTGACGTAGTCCTTGCCCGCGTACTTGGGGGCTGTGCCGTGGGTGGCCTCGAACATGGCCACCGAGTCGCTCATGTTGGCGCCGGGGGCGATGCCGATGCCGCCGACCTGGGCGGCCAGCGCGTCGGAGATGTAGTCGCCGTTGAGGTTGAGCGTGGCGATCACGGAGTACTCGGCCGGGCGCAGCAGGATCTGCTGCAGGAAGGCATCGGCGATCGAGTCCTTGATGATGATGTCCCTGCCCGTCTTCGGGTTCTTGAACTTGCACCACGGGCCGCCGTCGATCTCCACGGCACCGAACTCGCGCTGGGCCAGCGCGTAAGCCCAGTCGCGGAAACCGCCTTCCGTGAACTTCATGATGTTGCCCTTGTGGACGATGGTCACGCTGGGCTTGTCGTTGTCGATGGCGTACTGGATCGCCTTGCGCACCAGGCGCTCGGTGCCTTCGATCGACACGGGCTTGATGCCGATGCCCGAGGTCTCGGGGAAGCGGATCTTCTTGACGCCCATCTCGTCGACCAGGAACTTGATGAGCTTCTGGGCCTTCTCGCTCTTGGCCTCGTATTCGATGCCGGCGTAGATGTCTTCCGAGTTCTCGCGGAAGATGACCATGTTGGTCTTCTCGGGCTCCTTCAGCGGACTGGGAACGCCCTTGATGTACTGCACCGGGCGCAGGCAGACGTAGAGATCGAGCTCCTGGCGCAGCGCCACGTTCAGCGAGCGGATGCCGCCGCCCACGGGCGTGGTCAGCGGGCCCTTGATCGAAACCACGTACTCGCGCAGCACATCGAGCGTCTCGGTCGGCAACCACACGTCCGGGCCGTAGACCTTCGTGGACTTCTCCCCGGCGTAGGCCTCCATCCAGTGGATCTTGCGCTCGCCGCCATAAGCCTTCTGCACCGCAGCGTCCACCACCTTCAGCATCACGGGCGTGATGTCGAAACCGGTGCCGTCCCCTTCGATATAAGGAATGATCGGGTTGCTGGGGACATTGAGCGAGAAGTCCGCGTTGACGGTGATCTTCTGCCCGCCCTCGGGCACCTTGATGTGCTGGTACATGAAAACTCGCTCCGGCGTGGGGTTGTGGAATGAGACCGCGATTCTATTCGACGCGATCCTGAGTCCTATGTCTTACATAAGACTTGAAAGCTCTTGGGCGAAACCGAAACAGCATTGCAGTCGAGGTTGACGCGAAGTTGACGGCGTCCGTTCCCCGCCCCTGGGGAAGACCCGGTGGTGCGCTCAGCTGGCGCACCAGTCGGCGATACGCTGCCACAGGCCATGGCCCAGCGCCCAGGCCGATGCGCCCGCAAGGCCCAAGCCCGCCAAGCGGACGGCCCAGCCGCCCGAGGCCAGCCAGCGCGAACCCGGTGCACCCAGCCGCCACCACAGAGCCGAGCCCAGCCACAGACCCAGCGAGGAGCCCAGCGCGAAGCCGGCCATGATCAGCGCACCGGAAGCCGCCTGCTGGCCCAGCGCAGCCACCACCAGGGCCGACTGCAGCAGCCCGCAAGGCCAAGCCACCCAGGCCGAGCCGGCCAACCCGGCCTTGAGCGGACCGAGCATCGGCTGCCAACCGCCACCCGCTGCGGAGGCCGCCGCTGGCGCAAGCCGCGTGCCGCGACCGAGGTTCTCGATCCACTGCGGTTGCTTGCCCTTCACCAATAACCACACGCCCAGCCCAAGAGCCGCGACGTGCACCAGTGTCCACAGGGGCCGCAGGGCCGGCGTCAACTGCGAGAACTGGGCCAGCAGCGACACGCTGCCGGCCGCGACCGCGCCGGCAGCCGAGTAGCCCAGCAACCGGCCGAGGTGGAAGCCCAGCAGCGCCTGCTGCGGCCGCCCTGCCCCGCAGCGCCCGGCCAGCGCGGTGCAGGCTGCGCCGCACATGGCCACGCAGTGGGGCGATCCGGCCAGGCCCATCAGCAGGGCGCTCAAGACGAGGGCGGCATCCATGACCGGAAAGCGGGGGAATTACTGCGAGGGGAAATGCGGGCGAAGCCTCAAATGATCCGCGAAAAGCGCTCGCGCGTCTGATCGGCACGCAAATGCCGGTCGAACACCATGGCGACACCACGCACGAAGTACCAGCCCCGCGGCGTGACCTGGACCGCCTCGGATTCGATCTCCACCAGACCCATTTCCACCAGCGGCTGCAGCGCTTCGAGCTCGGTGGCGAAGTACTTGCGCATGTTTACCAAGTGCGCCAGCTCGATGGACTCGAACTCCACCCGGCCCTGGCACATGAGAGCCATGATCACGGCGCGGCGCACCAGGTCGTCGCGCGTGAGGGCCAAGCCGCGCACCACGGGAAACTGGCCCTGGTTCACGGCGTCGTAGTACTCCGGCAGCGTCTTGGCGTTCTGGCTGTAGGTCGCGCCCATGCGGCCGATGGCCGACACGCCCAGGCCGATGAGATCGCAGTCGGGCTGCGTGCTGTAGCCCTGAAAGTTGCGGTGCAGCCGGCCCTGGCGCTTGGCCGCGGCCAGGCTGTCGCCGGGCAGCGCGAAGTGGTCCATGCCGATGTACGTGTAGCCAAAGCCCAGGAAGCCCTGGATGGCGCTGCCCAGCATCTGCACCCGGTCGCCGGGCGGCGGCAGCTCGGCCGGGTCGATACGACGCTGGGGCTTGAAGCGCGCCGGCAGGTGCGCGTAGGCGTAGAGCGCGATGCGGTCCGGGCGCAGCTCGCCCACCAGCTCCACCGTGCGGGCGAAGGAAACGGGCGTCTGCTTGGGCAGCCCGTAGATGAGATCGACGTTGAGCGACTCGAAGCCCAGGCTCCGGGCACTGGCCACGAGGTCGCGCACGCTCTCGTAGGACTGCACACGGTGCACGGCCTTCTGCACCTCGGCGTCGAAGTCCTGCACGCCGAAGCTCAGGCGGTTGAAGCCCAGGCGCGCCAGATACTCCAGGCGCTGCGTGGTGACGGTGCGCGGGTCCACCTCGATGGAGAGCTCCGCCCCCGGCGCGACGCGGAAGGCGTCGCGCAGCACGGTCATCAGCCGTTCGATCTCGGCGTCCGAGAGGAAAGTGGGCGAGCCGCCGCCGAAGTGCAGCTGCGACACCGCCTTGCCCTTGCCCAGCGCGGCCACGTGCAGCCCGATCTCGGCTTCCAGCGCCTGCAGGTATTCCTCGGCGCGGTCATGGTGCTTGGTGATGACCTTGTTGCACGCGCAGTAATAGCAGACCGATTCGCAGAACGGGATATGCACGTAGATCGACAAGGGCGGCGTGCCGCCCACCGTGGCGCCCTGGGCGCGCTGCTCCAGGGCTTGGCGGTATTCGCTCGGGCCGAAGGCTTCCACGAAGCGATCGGCGGTCGGATAAGAGGTGTAGCGGGGCCCAGGCACGTCCAGGCGCCGCAGCAAGCTTTCAGTCAGGATGGGCCCGGTGGCAGAGGTATCGCTTAGCATGGCGAGACTTTGCCAAACTCGGCACATCAGAGCTTGATGTGCCTCAAGCCGGCAAGCTGCACCGAAGCCAAGAATGGTGCTTGTTATTGAGGCATATCATGTTGAAGACCGACGATCACCCCGAAGACTCCTGCACCCAATCGCCGGGCTGTGCCGCCTCAACAACGCGAAGCACCATGAACAGCACACTGCCGCCCATCCGCACCGAGCCTTTCAAGGTCGCCTGCTCAAGCTGCAACCTGCGCGAGCTGTGTTTGCCGGTGGGCCTGTCGCGCAGCGACCTGGAGCAGTTGGACACCATGGTGGCGACGCGGCGTTCGGTGGTGCGCGGCGATACCCTTTTCCGCGCCGGCGACGCCTTCCAGTCGCTGTACGCGGTGCGCACCGGCTTCTTCAAGACCTGCGTCTCGGCCGAGGATGGGCGCGACCAGGTCACCGGTTTCCAGATGGCCGGCGAGCTGCTGGGGCTCGACGGCATCGGTAGCGATCGGCACACGGTGGATGCCGTGGCGCTGGAGGATTCCCAGGTCTGCGTGATTCACTACGGCCAGCTCGAGGAGCTCTCGCGCGAGTTCTCCGACCTGCAGCGCCAGCTGCACAAAATCATGAGCCGTGAAATCGTTCGCGATCATGGCGTGATGCTGCTGCTGGGCAGCATGCGTGCCGAGGAGCGGCTGGCGGCCTTCCTGCTCAATCTCACGCAGCGCCTGCAGGCGCGCGGCTTCTCCGCCTCGTCGCTGATCCTGCGCATGACGCGCGAAGAGATCGGCAGCTACCTGGGTCTCAAGCTGGAAACTGTCAGCCGCACCTTCTCGAAGTTCCAGGAAGAAGGCCTGCTGGAGGTCAAGCAGCGCCAGATCCGCATCGTGGACCAGGCCGGCCTGCAGAAACTGGTCAACGGCGCGGCCTGCTGACCCGGAACTTTCGAGAACAGGTTCTCAGAAACGCCGATGGCGCCTCGAAGGCGCCATCGGCTTTTTTACGCTTGCGTTTCGCGGATTCAGTGTCCGTGAACGCCGCGCATCGTGGGGCGGGTGCCGCCCGGGGGCGTTGAGAGCCAGCGCTCCAGGGCGCCTGCCGCGGCGATCACGGCCCAAAACAGGAAGAAGGCCAGCGAGTACACGCCGGTGGCGGAAAGCTCCAGCGGGATGCTGCCCGCACCTTGCAGGTCGTGCGGATCGACCAGTGCGAACACCAGCATCTCCAGCACCGAGGCCATCAGGAACGAAGGCCAGGCCACCATCATTACCGTCAGCACGCGAGGGGTTGTCGACATGTCCGATCACCTCCTGCGGGCCATTCTTGCGCGCTCCCGGCGCGCCCTGACCTAGCGTTGACCCGAAGAGGCTTTGGCCGCGGCCGCCTCGGCGGCGGCCTTGTTGCGCGCCTCGATGGCAGGGCGCATGTCGCCCGAGGAGGCATCTTCGGCGGGCTGCCGCGACTGCGGTGCCGCACCGGAGCCCACCACCTCGTCCGCGCCGCGGATGGCGATGACGGCCGTCACGATGGCGGCCACGACCACAGCCAGCGGCCCGCCCACCACCAGCCACATCATGCGCACGCGCCACCAGGGCACGCGCTGGCCGCCGGCCGCCTCTTTATCGGTCTTGCGATCCATGGAATCACTGCTCCTGGGCCGTCAGGGCCCAAAAAACGCCGCGCGCCAGGGCCGGAAACCGGCCTGGCGCGCGCGTGTGTTGATGCGTCGCCCCCGGAGTGCTCATGTCGCCATGAGCTTCCGGAGGTCGTGCCGCTTGCTTACTTCTGTGCCGTCGTGGCGGCACCGCCCTTGTGGGACAGGCTCCAGACATAGGCGCCGAGCACATGGATCTGCTCGGGATTCAGGCGGCTGGCGTGCGCCGGCATGATGTTGGTCTTGCCGTTGTTGATCATGTTCATGATCGCCTGCTCGCCCCAGCCGTGCAGCCAGATCTTGTCGCTCAGGTTGGGCGCGCCCATGGCCTGGTTGCCCTTGCCGTCGGCGCCGTGGCAGGCGGCGCACACCGCGGTGAACTTCTCCTTGCCCAGTTGCGCGTAGACCGCGTTGTGGGGGCTGCCCGAGAGGCTCAGCACGTAGTTGGCGACGTTGCGCACGTTCTCGCCACCACCGATGGCCGCAGCCATCGGGGGCATCATGCCCTGGCGACCACCGGTGATGGTTTCCTTGATCTTGTCGTGCGTACCGCCGTACAGCCAGTCGTCGTCGGTCAGGTTGGGGAAGCCCTTGCTGCCGCGCGCATCCGAGCCGTGGCAACCGGCACAGGTGTTGACGAACAGGCGCTCGCCGATGCCCATGGCCGCCGGATCCTGAGCCAGTTGCTCGGCCGTCATGCCCACGTACTTGGCATAGACCGGCGCCATGGCGGCGCGGGCCTTCTCCTGCTCGCTCTCGTACTGGCCGCGGCTGGTCCAGCCGAACGCGCCCTTGCTGGAGCCCAGGCCGGGATACAGCGCCAGGTAGATGGCCGCGAAGATCACCGTGATGATGAACAGCCACAGCCACCAGCGCGGCAGCGGGTTGTTCAGTTCACGCAGGTCCTCGTCCCAGAGGTGGCCGGTGGTGTTGTCGCTGGCCATGGGGCGGTGCTTGCTCGCCACCATCAGGACGAACATGCAGAACGCAAGTCCGCCCACGACGATGGCGATCACGTACCAGGACCAGCCGCTGTTGATGAAATCACTCATTACTTACTCCCTTGGAAGCGGGCCGCTGCCGCAGCGACGGGCTCGCCGTCCTCTTCGAGGAAGGGCAGCTGCGCTGCCGCTTCGTGTTGGGAAAGCTGACGCTTGCTCCACGTCCACCACGCGATGCCAAGGAACAGCACGAAGCTGAACACCGTCACGGCGCTGCGCAGAAGATTGATGTCGAAGTCCATCGCTTTGGCTCCGGGTCTCTGGTTTACTTCAGCGCAGTGCCCAGCACTTGCAGGTAGGCGACGACCGCATCGAGCTCGGTCTTGCCCTTGACCTCGTCGGCCGCCTTGGCGATTTCGTCGTCGGTGTAGGGCACGCCCACCTTGCGCAGCGCCGTCATCTTGGGCGCCACGTCAGCCGGGTTGAGGGCCGCATTTTCCAGCCACGGATAGGCCGGCATGTTGGACTCGGGCACCACGTCGCGCGGATTGAGCAGGTGGATGCGATGCCAGTCGTCGCTGTACTTGCCGCCCACGCGGTGCAGGTCCGGACCCGTGCGCTTGGAGCCCCACTGGAAGGGATGGTCGTAGACGAACTCGCCGGCCGTGGAGTAGTGGCCGTAGCGCAGCGTCTCGGCGCGGAAGGGACGCACCATCTGCGAGTGGCAGTTGTAGCAGCCCTCTCGGATGTAGACGTCCCGGCCTGCGAGCTGCAGCGCCGTGTACGGCTTGAGGTTCTCCACCGGCTTGGTCGTGCTGTGCTGGAAGAACAGCGGGACGATCTCGGTCAGGCCGCCGAAGGCGACCGTGACCAGGATCAGCACGATCATCAGAAAGTTGCTGGTCTCAATCTTCTCGTGACCAGTCGGATTTGCGTGTGCCATGTCGGTCTTTCCTCAATCCAATCAGGCGTGAGCCGTCACCATGGGCACCGGCGTCTCGACAACCTTGCCGCTACGCACCGTCATGATCGTGTTCCACAGCATGACCACCATACCGAGCAGGTACAGCAGGCCACCCAGCATGCGGATGATGTAGAACGGGTACGAGGCCTTGACGCTCTCGACGAAGCTGTACACCAGCGTGCCGTCGGGGTTCACCGCGCGCCACATCAGGCCTTGCATCACACCGGCGATCCACATCGCGGCGATGTAGAGCACGATGCCGATGGTGGCCACCCAGAAGTGCAGCTCGATGGCACGGGTGCTGTACATGGTCTTGCGGCCGAACATGCGCGGGATCAGGAAGTACAGCGAGCCGATCGAGATCATGCCCACCCAGCCCAGAGCGCCGGAGTGCACGTGGCCCACGGTCCAGTCGGTGTAGTGCGACAGCGCGTTGA
>JAEYPG010000533.1 GCA_023410975.1 Pseudomonadota bacterium | reverse complement strand
GTGCGGCGCTGCTGCGTCCGCGCGCGCGCTGGCAGCCGGTGGACTGGTCCGAGCTTCCAGGCTGGGACGGCGACCGCGTGCTGGAGGCCTGGAGCGCGCTCAACCGCAGCTGCGAGCGGCCCAGCGCCGGCTGGGCCGCCACCTGCGCCGATGCGCTGCTCAACGCGCCCGCCGACGAGGCCTCCGCGCGCGCATGGCTGCGATCGCGGCTGCAGCCCTACCGCGTCGAGAGCCCCGAAGGTGCCGCCGAGGGCCTGATCACGGGCTACTACGAGCCGCTGATCGAAGCCAGCCGCGTGCCGCGCGGCGGCTACGCCGTGCCGCTGCACCGCCCGCCTGTGGACCTGGGTGTGCGCAAGCCCTACTGGACGCGCCAGCAGCTCGACACGCTGCCCACGGCGCAGGCGGCACTGCGCGGACGCGAGATCGCCTTCGTCGCCGACCCGCTGGACGCGCTGGTGCTGCAGATCCAGGGCTCGGGCCGGCTGCGCGTCACCGAGCCCGACGGCAGCCAGCGCACCGTGCGCCTGGCCTTCGCCGGCCACAACGACCAGCCCTACAAATCCGTCGGGCGCTGGCTGATCGAGCGCGGCGAGATCCGCGCCGAGCAGGCCTCCTGGCCCGGCATCAAGGCCTGGGCCCGCGCCAACCCGCAGCGCGTGCAGGAGCTGCTGTGGAGCAACCCGCGCGTGGTGTTCTTCCGCGAGGAGCCGCTGCCCGATCCGCAGCTGGGACCGCGCGGCGCGCAGGGCGTGGCGCTCACGCCGGGGCGCTCCATCGCCGTCGACCCGCAGAGCATTCCCTATGGCACGCCGGTGTGGCTGGCCAGCACCGAGCCGCTGAGCTCGCAGGCGCTGCAGCGCCTGGTAGTGGCGCAGGACACGGGCAGCGCCATCGTCGGCGCGGTGCGCGCGGACTTCTTCTGGGGCTGGGGCGAGCAGGCCGAGCAGCAGGCCGGCCGCATGAAGCAGCCGCTGCGCCTGTGGGTGCTGTGGCCGCGCGGCCCGCAGAGTTGATCCCGGCGTTGCGCGAACCGGCCTTCGCCGGGCCGCGCTTATGATCCTTTGGCGCGGCGGGCCAGGCCCCTGCCGCCCGGCGTGAGCTGCCCGCACCACGGTGCCGAGCTCCACGGTTGCAGAAGGGAGCTCATGACTGTTCCAGGACACTGCAATGGTTGCAGCGCCGCGCTGGCGCTGGCGCTGGTCGTGGTCACAGCCCCGGCCCTGGCCCAGGCGCCGCAGCAGCTGACGGAGCTGAGCCTGGAGGAGCTGGGCGACATCGAGGTGACCTCGGTGTCGCGCCGCGCGGAGCGGCTGTCGGAGGCGCCCGCCTCGGTGTTCGTGATCACGGCGGAAGACATCCGCCGCAGCGGCGCCACTTCGCTGCCCGAGGCGCTGCGCCTGGCGCCCAGCCTGCACGTGGCGCGGCTGAGCGCCTCCTACCACGCCGTGGGCAGCCGCGGCTTCAACAGCAACACCGCCAACAAGCTGCTGGTGCTCATCGACGGGCGCTCGGTGTACACGCCGCTGTTCGGCGGCGTGTTCTGGGACGCGCAGCAGCTGCCGATGCAGGAGGTGGAGCGCATCGAGGTCATCAGCGGCCCGGCCGGCACGCTGTGGGGCGTCAACGCCGTCAACGGCGTCATCAATGTCATCACCCGCTCGGCCGCGCAGGCGCCGCAGGGCACCGAGCTGGCACTGGAAGCGGGCAACCGCGAGCGCGGCCTCATGCTGCGCCAGGGTCTGACGCTGGGCGACACCAGCCCGCGCCCGCTGCAGCTGTGGGCGCGCCACGTGCGCTACGAGGGCACCCGCACCGCCGCCGGCGAGGCCGCGGGCGATGCCGGAACCCTTGCGCAGCTCGGCGCCCGCAGCGACTGGGAGAGCGGGCGCGACCGCGCCATGGTGCAGGCGCAGCTCTACCGCGGCCGGCGCGAGCCGCCCATTCCCGGCGCGGTGGAGATTCCCGGCGCGCCCATCCTGGTCGGACGCACCCTCTACGACGGCGGCCACCTGCTCGCACGCTGGGAGCGCCAGCTCGGCGACGGCAGCACGCTCTCGGCCCAGGGCTACTGGGACCACACCGAGCGCCACCTGGGCTTCCGCGAAACCCTGGACACGCTGGACCTGCAGCTGCAGCACGCGCTGCGTCCCGGCGCGCGCCAGGCGGTGGTGTGGGGGCTGCAACTGCGCCAGGACCGCGACCGCATGGTGGACGGCCGCGCGGTGGTGCTGCCCGAGCGCGAGCGCCGCTTCAGCTACAGCCTGTTCGCGCAGGACGAGCTGACGCTGCGCGAGGGCCTGCGCCTGACGCTGGGCGCGCGCGCCGAGCACAACGGCTACACCGGCATGGAGCTGCTGCCCAGCGCGCGGCTGGCCTGGCTCGCGGCGCCGGGACAGCTGGTGTGGGGCGCGCTGTCGCGCACCGTGCGCTCGCCCACGCGGCTGGACCGCGGGCTGCTCAACCCCGGCCTGCCGCCCTCGGCCGAGGCGCCCGGCGGCATTCCCACGGTGAGTGGCAGCACGGATTTCCGCAGCGAGGTCGCGCGCGTGGCCGAGCTGGGCTGGCGCGGCCAGCCCTGGGGCGGCACCAGCGCCTCGGCCACCGTCTTCCATGCCGACTACGAGCGGTTGCGCTCGCTGGAGCTGCGCGGCTCGGAGCTGGTGTTCGGCAACGGGCTGGAGGGCAGTGTCTCCGGGCTGGAGCTGTGGGGCAGCTGGCAGGCGCGGCCCGGCTGGCGGCTGCACGGCGGCTTCTCGCGGCTGTGGCAGAACCTGCGCTTGAGCCCCGGCAGCCTGGACGTGGGCAGCGTCGCGCGCACCGAGGGCGCCAACCCGGCACGGCAGTGGATCCTGCGCTCGCAGCTGGACCTGCCGCGCCGCGCCGAATTCGATCTCATGCTGCGCGGCGTCTCGGCCCTGGCCGACCCGGCGGTGCCGGCCTACGTGGCGCTGGACCTGCGGCTGGGCTGGCGGCCGAACCCGCGCGTGGAGTGGTCGCTGCTGCTGCAGAACGCGCTCTATCGCGGCCACGGCGAGTTCGGCAACGTGCGCACCCGCACCGAGGTGGGACGCGCCGCCTACTTGCAGCTGGTGCTGCGGCACGAGGCGCTGTAGGCGATGGCCCGGCAGTGCGGCGGCCACGCGCACGACCCGGTCCAGATCCGGCGGCGGCGCGGACTGTGGCGGCTGTCGGGCCTGGCGCTGCTGCTGGCGCTGCTGGGCCTGCCCACGCTGCGCGCGCCGCGCGCGCAGCCCGTGAGCGCGACCGAGTACCAGGTCAAGGCGGCGTACCTGCTCAAGTTCGGCAGCTACGTGGAGTGGCCGCCGCAGGCCTTCGAGCAGCGCGACAGCCCCTTGGTCATCGGCGTGCTGGCCGCGGACGCGGTGGCCGAGGAGGTGGAGCGCGCAGCCGTGGCGGCGATGGTGGAAGGACGCCCGGTGCAGGTGCGGCGCCTGGACCAGTCCGATGCCGGCACCGCCGGCGCGCACATGCTGTTCATCGACCGCTCGCGCAGCGGCCAGCTCGCCGATACGCTGTCCCTGGCGCGCGGACGTCCGCTGCTGACGGTGACGGAATCGGAGCAGGCGCTCGCGTCCGGCAGCATGATCAATTTCGTGATCGTGGAGAACAAGGTCCGCTTCGACATCGCCCTGGCGCCGGCGGAGGCCGGCCAGCTCAAGATCAGCGCGCGGCTGCTGTCGGTGGCGCGCCGCGTGCTGAGAGGCTGAGCCATGTGGCGAGCGTCCCTGCGCTTCAAGTCGCTGGCGGTCATGCTGCTGACCACGCTGGTGTCGGTGGTGGTGGCGCTGGGCGCGATGGTGCTGTACGACCTGCAGGCCTACCACCAGGGCTGGGTGGAGGACGCCACCGCCCAGGCCGAGCTGCTGGGCAGCACCAGCGCCCCGGCGCTGAGCTTCGACGATCCGCGCGTGGCCCAGGAGAACCTGAACCTGCTGCGCGTACAGCCCCGGGTGCGCGCTGCGGCGCTGTACACCGCGCAGGGCCGGCTCTTCGCCAGCTACGGCACCGGCGAGGGTGCCCCGCGCGTGCCCGCGTCGCCCGAAGCCGAGGGCTCGCGCGTGGAGGATGGCGAGCTGCTGGTGTTCAAGCCCGTGCGCGACGACGGCCAGCTCGTGGGCACGGTGTTCCTGCGCACGCGCTACGAGCTGCATGACCGGCTGCTCAAGTACGGCGCCATTGCGCTGGGCGTGACGGCGGTGGCGATGCTGGTGGCGCTGGTGCTGTCGTCGTGGCTGCAGCACCTGGTGACGCAGCCGGTGCTGGAGATCGCCTCGGTGGCGCAGGACGTGGTGCGCACCCGCAACTACGCGCGGCGCGCCCGGCAGCTCAGCAACGACGAGACCGGCGAGCTGGCGCAGGCCTTCAACGAGATGCTGGCCGAGATCGAGCAGCGCACGCACGCCCTGGAAGCATCCAACCGCGACAAGGCGCGCGAGGTCGAGGAACGGCGCCTGGCGCAGCAGGAAGTGATGCGGCTGAACCAGGGGCTGGAGCAGCGCGTGCAGGAGCGCACGGCGCAGCTGGAGGCTTCCAACCTTGAGCTCGCCGCGGCGAGCGAGGAGGCGCAGCGCGCCAACCGCGCCAAGAGCGAGTTCCTTTCCAGCATGAGCCACGAGTTGCGCACGCCGCTCAACGCCATCATCGGCTTCGGCCAGCTGCTGGCGGCCGACACTGCCGCGCCGCCGGAGCGGGTGAAGCTCTTCACCCAGCACATCGTGGGCGCGGGGCGGCACCTGCTCACGCTCATCAACGAGATCCTGAACCTGGCGCAGATCGAGTCCGGTCGGGTGTCGCTGTCGCTGGAGCCGGTGCGCCTGGACGAGGTGCTGGCCGAGTGCCGCACCATGATCGAGCCGCTGGCCTCGCGCCGCGGCATCGGGCTGGAGTTCCCCGCGCAGGCCGCCGACGCGGTGGTGGCCGACCGCACGCGGCTCAAGCAGGTGCTGCTCAACCTGCTGTCCAACGCCGTCAAGTACAACCGCGATGCCGGCACGGTATGGGTGCGCTGCGGTACCGCGGGCCCGATGCTGCGCGTGGCCGTGTGCGACACCGGCGCCGGGTTGCGGCCGGAGCAGCTCGATGCGCTGTTCCAGCCCTTCAACCGCCTGGGCCAGGAGCGCGGCGCGCAGGAGGGCACCGGCATCGGGCTGGTGGTGACGAAGCGGCTGGTGGAGCTCATGGGCGGGCGCATCGGCGTGAGCAGCCAGCCCGGCCAGGGCAGCGAGTTCTGGATCGAGCTGCCGCTGGCGGCGCTGCAGCAGCCGGCCGTGCCGGGGCCGCTGGCCGATGCCGGCCACGCACCCACGCTGTCGGAGCTCGCCACCGTGCTGTGCGTGGAAGACAACCCCACCAACCTGCAACTGGTGGAGGCGATCCTGATGGCGCGTCCGGGCTTGCGGCTGCTGACGGCGCGCGACGGCGAGACGGGGGTGGCCCTGGCGCGCGCGCACCGGCCGCAGGTGATCCTGATGGACAACCACATGCCCGGCATGAGCGGACGCGAAGCGCAGGCGCTGCTGTACCGGGACCCGGCCACGGCCCACATCCCCGTGATCGCCCTCACCGCCGATGCCATGCCCGACGCAGTGCAGCAGGGGCTGGCGGCGGGCTACTTCCGCTACCTCACCAAGCCCATCGCGCCGGCGGAGCTGCTCAAGGCCGTGGACGAGGCGCTGGCGCACGTGCGCTCGCGCCACCAGGCGGCCTGAGCCGCGCGCCGCGCCTCAAGCCACCGACAGCCGCTCGAACAGCACTACGTGCTCCAGCGCGGGGCGGATGCCGATCCACTCCCCGACCTGGTGGTCGTGGTGCGAGGGCACGTGCGCCAGCACCAGCTCGCCGCTGTCCAGCCGCAGCGTGTAGAGGAACTCCGAGCCGCGGAAGGCCTTGCGCTCGATGCGCGCCTTCACGGGAGAGGCGTCGTCGTGCACCACGTCGTCGGCGCGCAGCAGCACCTCGCACTCGCCCGGCCCCGGCGCGCCCGCGGCGGCGCCGAAGGCGCCCAGCGGCGTCTCCACCCGGTGGCCCCGGGCATCGACCACCACCCGCGCCGGCGCCAGCACGCCCTGGCCGATGAACTGCGCCACGAAGCGGCTGGCCGGGCGGTGGTAGAGGCTGTAGGCGTCGCCCCACTGCTCCAGCCGCCCCTGGTTCATCACGCCGATGACGTCGCCCAGCGCGAAGGCCTCCAGCTGGTCGTGCGTGACCACCAGGGCCGTGGTGCCGTTCTGGCGCAGGATCTGCCGCACGTCGTGCGCCAGCCGCTCGCGCAGCTCCACGTCCAGGCTGGAGAAGGGCTCGTCCAGCAGCAGCAGCCGCGGCGCGGGCGCCAGGGCGCGCGCCAGCGCCACGCGCTGCTGCTG
>JAEYPG010000457.1 GCA_023410975.1 Pseudomonadota bacterium | reverse complement strand
CATAGGCATGAGGGTGGTTGCGGGCGCAGGCGCGGGAGCGGCGGCCTTCTTGAGCACGCCCGGCAGCACGGCGCGCAGGTAGCGCGCGGGGTTTTGCACCGGGTCGGCCACGCCGGGGGGCAGCGCGGCGCGCTTGTGCAGGCTGTCCAGCCCCGCAGACAGTGCCTCGGGGCCGAACTCCTGCAGCAGCCGCTCGGCCTCCTCCTGCTTCAGGCCGCTGCCAATGGCGCGGCCGATCAGCGGCAGGTCCACCGGCTCCAGCTCGCGCGCGGCGCTGGGCCGGCTGGCCACGGCGCGCGTGGCGCTGGGCTTGCGCAGGACGGCGAACTGGATCTGCTCGATGGTCTTGTTGTCGGCGCCCTTGTGCTCCACCGGGCCGCGCACCTCGATGTCCGACAGCGCGTTGATCTCGGCGATGGCCGGCGCCAGCACGTCGCGCTTGAAGTAGCGGTACTCGGGCGGCTTGCGGGACGGATCGTCCTGCTGGCCGGTGAGCACCGGGCGCCACCAGCGCCAGTGCTGGCGCGCGGTGAGGTGGCTGGGGTTGTCGATGTAGCGCACGCAGATCTCGTACAGCGCCATGGCGGCGTGGCTGCGCAGCTGCGTCACCACGTCCAGCGCGATGCGCGCGTAGCGGTCGGGCCCCATGAGCTGCTCGCGGATCTGCGGCGAGTAGGACCACTCGATGGTGATGGCGCCGCTCTTCTTGTTCTTGATGAGCTTGCAGCCGGCCAGCAGCGTGGAGGCTTCCCAGACGTCGAACTCGCCCGAGGTCGGGCTCTGCCACTCCACCACCGTGCCCATGAGCTGCTTGAGCGTCTTCTTCAGCAGCTCGTAGTTGTTCGAGTCGAAGCGCGACAGGTTGATGATCTCGCTCAGCGGCGCGCGGTAGATGTCGGTGCCGCTCTGGCGCTGCGCCACGTGCAGCAGCACGTTGAAGGAGCGCCGCGCCAGCAGCGTGATCTTGCGGTCGCGCGGCATGAACGCCACGGCATTGACGTGCTTGCGCACGACCTCGGCGGATGCAGGCGGCTCCTCGTCGTCATCGAAGAGCGGGGATTGGCTGGGCATGGCGCCATGGTAGGCGATCAAGTGAGTGAGCCTGCCGGCGGCGCTCACATATCCGGCGCCCGGAACCGGCCTGCCTCATTCCAGCCTTACCAAAAGGTCTCACGCATGAAGCATGGCCAAGCGGGGGCCAAGCGGGCCATGAGGTGCCGTGTCCGAGGCTTCGGCTACCAAAAAAGCTCACATGGGCGCACCACGGCAGCTTTGGGCGGCACGGCAGGCGCACATGCAGGACTACCAAAAAGGCTCACTTGAGCCCAGGCTGGCGATCGCGGTTCGAAATGCATGGGCCACGGCGGCGTTACCAAACCTCCTCACCCATCCCGGCTACCGTCACGGCCGCCCCGCGACCTGGGCTGGGTGACCGGCAGGTCACGGCTGGCAATGGGATGAAGGCCGAGCGGATGCGAGCCGGCTCCTGGCCGCTCGGTTCGCCCGTGTTGCAGCGCTCGCGTGAGTGGATTTGTGAAGTACTTGCGCCGCTCGCGAGCCGCGGCCCCCTTCCCTTATCCCCTCACGTGCCTTACCAGCGATCCTCACCTTCGTTCCCATAAGTCCTCACGAGCGTTCCCAAAAGGGCTCACCACCGTTCCCACAAATACTCACCTGTTTGATGCCAAGTGCTTGTCGGCAAAGGGAAATCCTGACCATAAAGGTATTGAAGGACTTGAAGGGTCTTGAACCTCTTGAAACCCCGCACGGGCTTTTTAAAACGAGGCTGGATGCCCAGTGCGGGTTCACCGTCAAGCAGAGAGGTGCGTTTTCATGGCTTGTAGCCTGCAGTGACCTGTCTGTTGTGATTCATCAAAATATTGCTGACATCACGTTTTATTGCTGAGTCGTCGTTATGATCCAGCCTCCCCAAGGAGGATCCGAATGAACAGCAACACGGCGACGCTGGCCCCCCAGACGCTGTCTGACGTGATGGACCAGGCTGACCGTTCCGGCCTGTTGATGAGCCGGGTGCGCAGCGCGATGTTGTCTCCCACCTCACGCAAGCGTGCCCCGACGTACAGCAGCGGACAACTGGGCGCGATCTGCGGGCTCGATCGCAACCAGGTGGCTTACCGCATCCAGAAGGGCGACCTGCCTGGCGGCCGGGTCACTGGCAACGGGCGGCGCGAATTCTCGTTGGCGGACGTGCAGGCGTGGTCGCGCGCGTACCGTGCTGCGGCCATGCGGCCGGCGGGGGCGGAGGCCGTGACCATCGTGCTGGCGAACTTCAAGGGGGGTGTCGGCAAGACCACCACCGCGATGTCCGTGGCGCAGGGCCTGAGCCTGCGCGGGCACCGGGTACTGGCGGTGGACTGCGACCCGCAGGGCTCCCTGACCACGCTGTTCGGCATCCTGCCCGACACCGAGGTGGAGGACGAGCAGACGATCCTGCCGCTGTGCGTAGGCGCCGAAAGCTCGCTGCGCAGCGCGATCCGGCCCAGCTACTGGAGCGGGGTGGACCTGGTGGCGGCGGCACCGCTGCTGTTCGGCGCAGAGTTCTCGCTGCCCTCGCGCCAGCAGACGGAGGATGACTTCGAATTCTGGAACGTGCTCAACATCGGCCTGGACGAGGTGCGCGACGAGTACGACGTGATCGTGATCGACACGCCGCCGTCGCTGTCCTACGTCACCATCAATGCACTGATGGCGGCCAACGGGCTGCTGATGCCGCTGCCGCCCAACGCGCTGGACTTTGCCTCGGCCTCGCAGTTCTGGCGCCTGTTCTCCGACCTGGCGGGGCAACTGGTCGAGCAGCGCGGCGTGGGCAAGGAGTTCGACTTCATCCGCGTGCTGCTCACGCGCGTGGACAGCAGCGACTCCACGGCTACGGTGGTGCGCGACTGGATCGGCCAGGCCTACGAAGGCAAGGTGATGCCGGTGGAGATTCCGAAGACGGCGGCTGCGGCCTCGGCCGCGGCGGAGTTCGGCACGATCTACGACGTGGGCCGCTATGACGGCAATGCCCGCACGTACAAGCGTGCCGCCGAAGCCTACGAAAAGGTCACGGAACTGGTGGAGCAGCTCATCCAGGCGACGTGGCGCCGCAAGATGGCGGCCTGAAGATGCGCGGGAGACGTTGATGACCAAGAAGATCGCGGAGAAATCCAAGCTGGTGAACCTGCTGCCGGAGCCGCAGCCTGCCGCGCCGGCGCTGCCGGCAGCCGTGAGCGAGGAGGCCGGGGCGCCGCGCAAGGCCTACACCGGCGTCGGCCAGATGATGGGCGTGCTCGGCCGCTCCAGCCCGCTGGGCAAGGAGCTGGCGGAGGTCAAGGCGCGCCTGCGCGACTACGAAGGCAGCGTGCCGGTGAAGCTGCTGGACCCGCGCAGCATTGGTCGCAGCCGGCTGGCCAACCGGCACGAGTCGGAGTTCGAATCGGCGGACTTCGCCAAGCTCAAGAGCGAGATCGAGCATGCCGGCGTGAACGTGCAGCCGGTGAAGGTGCGGCCCTTGGACCCGCCCCGCGACGGGCTGGAGTACGAGCTCGTGTTCGGCCACCGCCGCCACCGCGCCTGCTTGGAATTGGGCGTGCCGGTGCTGGCGATGATCGAGAGCGTCACCGACAAGCAGATGTGGCTGACCATGGACCGCGAGAACCGCGAGCGCCGCAACCTCTCGCCTTGGGAACAGGGCCAGAGCATCCAGCGTGCGCTGCAGGCCGGGCTGTTCACCTCGATCCGGCGCCTGGCCGAAGAGTCGGGCATGGACCACAGCAACGCGGCCAAGGCACTGCGTCTGGCTGAGCTTCCCACCGCGGTGGTGGCTGCCTTCAGCTCGCCGGCGGACATTCAGCTTCACTGGGCCCGGCCCCTGTCGGAGGCGCTGCAGAAAGACCCGGACGGCGTGCTGGCCCGGGCCAAGGCCATCGCGGGCCGGGGTACCGTACCACGGGCCCCGAAAGCGGTCCTGGACGAGCTGCTGGGCCAGGGCCCGGAACGCGGCTTCGTGGACAAGCGGCACTTCAAGAAGGAGGGCAAGACTGTGGCGGTGCTGACCCGCAAGCCCGGCGGTGCCCTGGCCATCGAGATCCGGCAGCCAGTGGACTTGGCCCAGGCGGAGAGCCTGGTAAAGCAACTGCTCAAGCTTTGATCGCAGCAAACGCACCCGCTTGCGGGTGCCTAGGCGGCCGGCTGTGCCTTCCGTGCCGGCCGCAAATGAATCGCCTCGCCATCCCGCGCTCTCGGTAGAGGCGCGCTCCGAGGCCCCGCGCTGGGCTCGCCCGATGCAGCCTCCTGCCGACTCCTGAAGCCTTGGCAAGCTGAAGCACTCTCCGCAATCCGCTGCTCGACTGTCAGGGCTGACCGCGCTGAGGCCCTCCGAGCCAGCACATTCAAACTGCCCGATACGGAGCCATCTGATTTCAAGGTGGTGTGCGGTCGTCGTTTCTCGACCAGCGGAAGGCGAACGTTGCAGGTAGCACTTGCGCGGGAATCCTCTCAGCCGGCGTGGCCAGGAAGACTTGCGCCAGTCCGCCGCGTTCGGTGCCTCACTGCATCGCTTCTATGCTCCTGCCGACCTGGGCCGGTGGATTCATGGGTTGGGGAGGCAGCCGGTTGCCACGGCTGCCGTTTCGTTCAACCTTCTACCTTCGTCTTTCATGACTGCCCGGTGTGCACCGCGCGACCAGCCGCACTTTCGGACGGGGCGTGTACGGACGGTGTGTG
>JAEYPG010000281.1 GCA_023410975.1 Pseudomonadota bacterium | reverse complement strand
GGCACTGGCGCTGGGCTTCGCGCTGCGCCAGCGCGGCGGCGGCAGGCGCGGCCCGGACCTGCTGCCCGTGGGCGTGCGCGTGCTGTCGCTGGGCTACGCCGTGCCCGGCGCGGTGGTGGCGATCGGGATCATGCTGCCCGTGGCCTGGGTGCAGTCGCGCTGGCCCGCCCTGGGCGCGGCGGCGCTCTTCACGGGCACGGCCGCGGGGCTGCTGTTCGCGTACATGGTGCGCTTCTCCGCCGTGGCGCTGCAGAGCGTGGAGGCGGGCTACACGCGCGTGCCGATGGCCATCGACGAGACCTCGCGCATGCTGGGCGCGGGGCGGCTGCGGCTGTTCCTGCGCGTGCACCTGCCGCTGCTGTCGCGCTCGACCTGGGCGGCGGCGCTGCTGGTGTTCGTGGACGGCATGAAGGAGCTGCCCGCGACGCTGGTGCTGCGCCCCTTCGGCAGCGACACGCTGGCGGTGGTGGCCTACAACCTGGCGCGCGACGAGCGGCTGGCCGAGGCCTCGCTGCCCTCGCTGGCGATCGTGGCGGTGGGGCTGCTGCCGGTGATGCTGCTGGCGCGCACCATCGGCCGGCCGGCGGGCGCGCCATAAGGCGTCTGCAATTCATGAACGACAAGAACCGTTCGGGCTGAGCCCGTCGAAGCCCTTGCAGCCTGCGTGTCAGCGCCGGCCCTTCGACAGGCTCAGGGCGAACGGAAGAGGAGCGTCCGGAGGCTCGCTCCTCCTTCAGGCTCGCATCACTTGTAGCCCACGCGGTCCAGCATCTGCTGGACCTTGGCCTGGTTGGCGCCGATGGCGGCGATGGGCACCGACTCCTGCTTGAAATCGCCCAGCGCCTCCAGCGCCGGGTTGCCCAGCTTCAGGCCGCGCGCCACGGGCCACTCGTTGTTGCCGTTGGCGAAGTACGCCTGGGCCTCGTCGCCGGCCAGGTACTCCAGGAACTTCACCGCCGCTTCGCGGTTCTTGGCATGCGCCGCGACGGCGCCGCCGGCCACGTTGACGTGCGTGCCCGCGCCCTGCTGGTCCGGGAACACGATGCCCACCTTCTCCACCACGGCGCGGTCCTCGGCCTTGTCCGAGCGCATCAGGCGCGCGAGGTAGTAGCTGTTGGTCAGCGCCACCTGGCACTCGCCGCTGGCCACGGCCTTGATCTGGTCGGTGTCGCCGCCCTTGGGCGCGCGCGCCATGTTGTCCGCCATGCCCTTGAGCCAGGCCTCGGTCTTCTCCGGGCCCATGCGCTCCAGCATCGAGCCGAACAGCGACAGGTTGTAGGGATGCGCACCCGAGCGCGTGCACACGCGGCCCTTGTTCTTGGCCTCGCCCAGCTCGGCGTAGGTGTCCACGTCCTCCCTCTTCACGCCGGCCTTGCTGTAGACCACCACGCGCGCGCGGGTGGAGAAGCCGAACCACGCCGAGCCCTTGCCGCTGTCGGCACCGCGCAGCGTGGCGGGGATGCGCGACTCCAGCAGTTGCGACTTCACCGGCGCGAACAGCCCGTCCTGCTCGGCCTTCACCAGCCGCGCCGCGTCCACCAGCAGCACCACGTCGGCCGGACTGGCGCTGCCCTCGTTCTTCAGCCGCGTCAGCACGCCAGCGTCGTCGCTGTCGATGCGGTTGATGCGGATGCCGGTGGCCTTGGTGAAGTTCGCGTACAGCGCCTCGTCCGTCTGGTAGTGGCGGGCGCTGTAGAGGTTGAGGACCTTGTCTTCGGCCTGGGCGGCGCCGAAGCCCGCGGACAGGGCGATCGCGGTCAGGGCGGGACGGGCCAGTTTGTTGAAGTTCATGGTGCAGTTCCGGTGGTTGCGGACATCGGAGCGCGAACGCGCAAACGAGAACGATTCCTGTTCTCCTCCGGAGTGTACCCATGGGCCGTGGCGTGCCCGCGCCCTGGAGGGGCGGAGGCCCCATCCCCCCACGCGCCTCATTCCAACTTCAAGTCGTAATGAAAGTTCACCGTTCGCCCTGAGCTTGTCGAAGGGCCTGTTGGCCGGCTGTGCCGGGGCTTCGACAGGCTCAGCCCGAACGGGCTTTCTTTCAGTGCCAATAAGGAACTGAAATCAGACCATCGCTTCCCGCACCGCGTACAGCGTGAGCTCGACGTCGTTGCGCACGCCGGTGGCTTCCATGAGCTGCGCGCGGCACTGCGCCACCTCGTGAGGGGCCATTTCCAGCGCGGCGCCGATCTCGCCCACGCTGCGGCCCGAGGCCAGCAGGCGAAACACCTCGTACTCGCGCGCCGACAGCCGCTCGCGCAGCGGGGCGCGGCCCCGGCGCGCCAGCGCGCCGTCGAGCTGCGCGCCCACGTCGGGCGGGATGTGCAGGCCGCCGGCCATCACGGTGCGGATGGCCTCCCGGAACTGCGCACCGTCGCTGCCCTTGCCCAGGCAGCCCGCGGCGCCCAGCTTCAGGCTGCGCACGGCGTACTGCTTGTCGGCAAAGGCCGAGAGCATCAGCACCGGCAGGTGCGGACAGTCGCTGCGCAGCCGCCGCAGCAGGTCCAGCCCGTCGCGGTAGGGCATCTCGATGTCCATGAGCACCACGTCGAAAGCCTGCCCGCCGGCCGCGCCCACCAGGCCCAGCACCTCGGCGCCGCTGGCGGCCTCGGCCGCCACTTCCACGCCGGCTTCGGCCAGCACCTGGCGCAGCGCCTGGCGCAGCAGCGGGTGCTCGTCGCACAACAGGACGCGGCTCATGACGCCCCCTGCGGCAGCGGCAGTTGCAGGCGCACCGTGGTGCCGCCGCCGGGCACGCT
>JAEYPG010000261.1 GCA_023410975.1 Pseudomonadota bacterium | reverse complement strand
GATCGAATGGGACGAGGCCCTCGCCATCGCCAGCGAATGGCTGGGCAACATCCGCAGGACCGATCCGCGCAGGCTCGCCTTTTTCACCGGCCGCGACCAGTCCCAGGCCTTCACCGGCTGGTGGGCGAGCCAGTTCGGCACGCCCAACTACGCCGCGCACGGCGGCTTGTGCTCGGTGAACATGGCCGCGGGCATGATCTACAGCATCGGCGGCAGCTTCTGGGAGTTCGGCGGCCCGGACCTGGAGCGCGCCAGGCTGTTCCTGATGATCGGCACCGCCGAGGACCACCACAGCAACCCGATGAAGATCGCGCTGGGGCGCTTCAAGCAGCGCGGCGGACGCTTCATCGCCATCAACCCCGTGCGCAGCGGCTATGCCGCCATCGCCGACGAGTGGATCCCGATCCGCCCCGGCACCGATGGCGCGCTGTTCATGGCGCTGCTGCACGAGCTGCTGCGCGAGGAGCTGATCGACCGGCCCTTCCTGCAGCGCTGCACCAACGCGCCGCAGCTGGTGGTGCTGGAGCAGGGCGAGCGCGAGGGCCTGTTCGCCTTCGACCCCGCGGCCGGCCCGCCGCCCGATGGGCGCAATCCGCACAACAAGCTGGCCTGGGACCTGGCCTCGGGTACCGCCGTCGCGGCCTACCCGCAGGGGCTGGAACCGGGGCGCGAGCTGGCGCTGGCAGGCCATTTCACGCTGCCCGACGGCACGCGCGTGGCGCCCTCGTTCCAGCTGCTGCGCGAGCGCGTGGCGGCGTGCACGCCGCAGTGGGCCGAGGGCATCACGGGCATCCCCGCCGCGCGCATCCGGCGCCTGGCGCGCGAGCTGGGAGAGGCCGCGCTGCGGCACGAGGGCGCGCTGGACATTCCCTGGACCGACGCCTGGGGCACCGAGCACGCCCGCGTGCCGCTGCGGCCCGTGGCCTTCCACGCCATGCGCGGGCTGGCAGCGCATTCCAACGGCTTCCAGACCGTGCGCGCGCTCACGCTGCTGATGAGCGTGCTGGGCACCATCGACGCGCCCGGCGGCTTCAGGCACAAGGCGCCGTACCCGCGCCACATCGTGCCCAACTACCGCGCCTTCAACGACCCGGACAAGCTGCGGCCCGACACGCCGCTGGACGCGCCGCCGCTGGGCTTTCCGGCCAGCCCCGAGGAGCTGGCGGTGCATGCCGACGGCACGCCGCTGCGCATCGACCATGCCTTCTCCTGGGCCTACCCATTGGCGGTGCACGGGCTGATGCAGAACGTCATCGCCAACGCTGCGCGCGGCGACCCCTACCGCATCGACACGCTGCTGATCTACATGGCCAACATGGCCTGGAACTCCAGCATGGAGCCGCTGGAGGTGCGCAAGGCGCTCAACGCCCGCGACGACAAGGGCGAGCACATGATTCCCTTCGTGGTGGTGTGCGATGCCTTCCAGAGCGAGACCGTGGCCTACGCCGACCTGGTGCTGCCCGACACCACCTACCTGGAGCGCCACGACGCGCTGAGCCTGCTGGACCGGCCCATCTCCGAGTTCGAGGGGCCGATGGACGCGGTGCGCGTGCCGGTGCTGCCGCCCCTGGGCGAGTGCCGCCCGTTCCAGGACGTGCTGGTGGAGCTGGCCGCGCGGCTGAAGCTGCCCGCCTTCGCGCAGGCCGATGGCACGCCCAAGTACGCCAGCTACGCCGACTTCATCCAGCGCTACGAGCACCAGCCGGGCATCGGCTTCCTCATGGGCTGGCGCGGCGAGCGTGGCGACGCGCTGCGCGGCGCGCCCAACCTGAAGCAGTGGGAGGCCTACGCCAGCCACGACTGCGTGTTCCACCACCGCCTGCCGCAGGAGATGCAGTACCGGCGCAACTGGAACCGCGCCTACCTGGACTTCGCCCAGTCCATGGGCTGGCGCCAGCGCAACGACCCCATCCAGCTCGCCCTCTACGCCGACACGCTGCAGACCTTCAGGCTGTCGGCGCAGGGCAAGCGCCCGGGCCGGCAGCCGCCCGATGCGCTGCGCGCGCGGGTGGCGGCCTGGTTCGATCCGCTGCCTTTCTGGGCGCCTCCGCTGGAGCAGCGCCTGGACGACGCGCACGAGTACCCGCTGCACGCCATCACGCAGCGGCCGATGGCGATGTACCACTCCTGGGACTCGCAGAACGCCTGGCTGCGCCAGATCCACAGCCACAACGCGCTGCACGTGCATCCCGCCACCGCGCGCGCCGCGGGCGTGGAGGACGGCGCCGTGTGCTGGGTGGAAAGCCGCTGGGGCCGGGTGCGATGTCGCATCCGCTGCAGCGAGGCGGTGGAGCCGGGGACGGTCTGGACCTGGAACGCCATCGGCAAGGCGCCCGGCGCCTGGCAGCTGCCGTCCGATGCCGACGAGAGCCGCAAAGGTTTTATTCTCAACCACCTGCTGAGCGCGACGCTGCCCTTCGGCGAGGAACGCATCGCCAATGCCGACCCCGTCACGGGCCAGGCCGGCTGGTACGACGTACGGGTGCGGCTGCGCCCCTGCGTGCCCGACGAGGCGCGGGAGACCGCACCGCAGGTGGCGGCCGTGCCCACGCCGCCGGGCGTGCCCGGCGCGGCGGCGGTGCGAGCCGCGTGGCGCTCCCTGACCGGCCGCCTGGCCG
>JAEYPG010000251.1 GCA_023410975.1 Pseudomonadota bacterium | reverse complement strand
GCGTGGCGCTCGCGCCACGCGCCCCTTCGGGCCTGGAAAACGTTTGCGGCGCGCCGCCCGCCGCCGGGAAGGCCAGCAGGCGCAGCAGCACCATGGTCAGCCCGGCGTACTCATCGGGCGCCAGGCTCAGCTCGGCGCGGCCGTGCAGCGCGATGCTGTAGAGCAGCTGCGTCTCGTCCGGCGGCATCAGGCCGGCGAGCTCGATGGCGCCAGCGGTGTCGGGATCGGTCTCGTCCAGCGCGCCGGGCACCATCTGCGCCACGGCCATCTGCTGCAGCAGCGTGGCCATCTCTTCCAGCGTCGCCGCGGCCGAGAGCCCGCGCTCGCGCAGCGCCTGCACGCCCGAGAGCACTGCGCCGCCGTCGCGCAACGCCAGCGCGCGCACGAGGGAGGCGGCATGGCCGCGGTCCACGCTGCCGAGCATGGCGCGCACGGTCTCCTCGGCCAACGCGCCGCCGCCGTAGGCGATGGCCTGGTCGGTGAGCGAGAGCGCGTCGCGCATGGAGCCGCGCGCCGCGCGCGACAGCAGCCGCAGCGAGGGCGCGTCGAAGGCCACGCCCTCGTTCTGCAGCACGTTGAGCAGGTGCTCGTGCACGGTCTCGGGCGCCATGGGCCGCAGGTTGAACTGCAGGCAGCGGCTGAGCACCGTGGGCAGCATCTTGTCCGGGTCGGTGGTGGCCAGGACGAATTTCAGGTACTCCGGCGGCTCCTCCAGCGTCTTGAGCAGCGCGTTGAACGCGTCGCGCGTGAGCTGGTGCGCCTCGTCGATCATGAAGACCTTGAAGCGGCCGACGCTGGGCTTGTAGGCGGCGCGCTCGATCAGGTCGCGGATCTCGTCGATGCTGCGGTTGCTGGCGGCATCGAGCTCCACGTAATCGATGTAGCGGTCGGCGTCGATCTCGGTGCAGGCGGTGCACACGCCGCAAGGGTGCGCGGTGATGCCGCCCGTGCCGTCGGGGCCGGTGCAGTTGAGGCTCTTGGCGAGGATGCGCGAGACGGTGGTCTTGCCCACGCCGCGCGTGCCGGTGAAAAGATAGGCGTGATGCAGGCGCTGCTGCTGCAGCGCGTTGGTCAACGCCTGCACCACATGCGCCTGGCCGACCATTTGGTCGAAACTGCGCGGGCGGTATTTGCGGGCAAGGACCACGTAGGACATCCGGCGATTCTACGGGGCGCGCCGACCCTGCCCGGCAGCCCTGCCGGCAGCGCGCGTGGCGAGGGGCGGCCGGGGCGCTGGCCGATAATCCGCGCCCATGAATGCCCAACCGCCCTCTTCTTCCGACAACACCGCCGCACCCCTGAGCTACGAACAGGCGGGCGTGAACTACGACCTCATCGACCCGCTGAAGGTCAGCGCCCAGCGCGCCGCCGCGGCCACCGCACAGCACGTGGCCGCGCACGGCTTCGCCGAGGTGGCCGCCTCGCGCGGCGAATCGGCCTACGTGGTCGATGTCGGCCCGTTCTACATCGCCAGCATCGTCGAGTGCCTGGGCTCCAAGGCGCTGGTGGCCGACGAGATGGCCCAGCTCACCGGGCGCAGCTTCTACCAGGGCATCGCGCAGGACACCATCGCCATGGCGGTGAACGACCTCATCACCGTCGGCGCCACGCCGCTGGTGGTGCAGGCCTACTGGGCCGCCGGCGGCAGCGACTGGTTCAGCGACGCGCAGCGCGCGCAGGCGCTGGTGGCGGGCTGGAAAGCCGCGTGCGACACCTGCGGCGTGGCTTGGGGCGGCGGCGAGACGCCGGCGCTGGCCGGCATCGTGGAGGCCGGCCGCATCGACCTGGCGGCCTCCTGCACGGGCCTGATCAACCCCAAGGAACGGCTGTCGGTGGGCGACAAGCTCGCCGAGGGCGACGCCATCGTGCTGCTGGCCTCCAGCGGCATCCACGCCAACGGCCTGAGCCTGGCGCGCAAGCTCACCGAGCGGCTGCCGCAGGGCTACCTCACGCCGCTGGCCAGCGGTCAAACCTATGGCGAGGCGCTGCTGGCGCCTACCACGCTGTACTCGCCGGTGACCGAAGCGCTGTACAAGGCCGGCATCACGCCGCACTACTGCGCCAACATCACCGGCCACGGCTGGCGCAAGCTGCTGCGCCATCCGGCGCGCTTCACGTACCGCATCCACGCCGTGCCGGAAGTGCCAGAGGTGCTGAGGTTCATCGCCCTGCATGCCGGGCATGACGACCGCGAGGCCTACAGCACGCTCAACATGGGCGCAGGCTTCGCGCTGTTCGTGCGCGCCGAGGACGCGCAGCGCACGGTGGAGATCGCGCAGGCGCAGGGCATTCCCGCGCTGGTGGCCGGCCGGGTCGAGGAAGGCGACAAGCAGCTGCTGATCGAGCCGCTGTCGATCCGTTTCGGCGACGACGACCTGCAGCTGCGCTGAGCAGCTTTGCCAGGTGCATGCCGGACCAGCTCGGCATGCACCTGGCAGCTCCGCCGGGGATGGCTCATCGCGTGGGCTACAATACGCGCTGACGGGCCTCCCCGCATGGGAGCGCGGCCAACCGGGTCAGGTCGGGAACGAAGCAGCCCCAACCGTTGTGACCAGTGCCGGGGGTAAGGCTCGTCAACCTCCATCTCTTCCACTTGGCGTGCTCTGCGCCAGGTTCTCCAACTCATCTCGCGCCACAGCCCCGAACGACCACTACGTACGTCGCTTGGCAGTTGGCCGGCGTGCGGGCGCAGCTCGCCACGGGAAGCGTGTCCAGCAGCTTGGCCAAGTCCTGCCGCGGCGTGTGACCGAGTGCCGCGCAAACCGGTCCACTGCAGCCGCGCACCCGCACGATGGTTGCGCATACACATGCATGGCCTCGCAAGCCGCACCCCGCTCTTGCCCAGCAACCGGCGAACTTCAAAGCGTCCAAAGTGTTGTGAGGAACGATCGACGGACCGGGAAGCCAAGGCACAACCGCGGTCACTGCGCCACCGCGCTTGCCTCATTCCAATTTCAATTTGGAAGTGAACCAACGATCCAAGGCCACGCAGTGATGGAGTGAACGCGTGGAGCATCGCGTTCAAGACCGGCCAGTGCGTTGGCCAGATGCTCCTCGACGTCTTCCAGGGTGTCGAAGAAGCGGGGTTGTGGAAGTGCTTCTCGCGCAGTTCATCCCATAGATGCTCCACGGGGTTGAGCTCGGGCGAATACGGCGGCAGGTGCAGTGGGCGCACGTTGGTAGGCCACTGCAGCGCGGCGTGGTGGTGCCAGCCCGCGCCATCGAGCACCAGCACGACGCGCTCGCTGCGATGGCGGCGGGAGAGCTCATCGACGAAGAGCTGCATGCACTCGGCATTGACGTGAGGCAGCACCAGCGTGTCGAGTCGTCCGTCGTCGACCGACACCGCGGCGTAGGCATAGGTGTACTGGCGGCTCACGATGGCCCGGCACACGGGGCGCAAGGGCCGTGGGCACCAGCAGCGGCGCATGTCCACGATGCGCCCGAAGCGCGCCTCGTCTTGGAACATCACGCGCAGCGGGGCATGTGCCGGCACCCCGCGCCACGGCCGGGATTGCAGCTCAGCCAACTTCCTGGGCAACCTTTTTTTTCCAGCGCTTTTGTGCCGGCGCGCTGCTTTGTGGATGCACTCGGTCGGGCGCCAGCTTTCGCCAGCCGTGGCGTTTGAGCAGGTAGTAGATGGTGGAGGGTGCCGTGCGCCGGCCTACGCGCTGCTCGAACGCGGCGCGGATCTCGGCCACCACCACGATCTGCCCCTGGCGGGCGCGCTCGATGAATGGCGCCAGGAAGGCCGCTTCTTCGCTGCGGCTCAAATAGGCACGCGGCCCTTGCGGCGGCGCGGGCTTGCGCGGCACCAAGTGGCCTGCGCTGATGAAGCGTCGGCGCAGTTGGCAGGCCCAGCCTACCGACACCCCCAGCACCGCAGCCGTTTGCTCAATGGACACCCCCAGCAGCAGAGGCAGTACCACGGCCTGTGCTTGGCGCAACTCCTCTACCGTCTTGGCTTCGCGCAGCGCCTGTTGCGCTTGCTCCAGCACTTCACTACCGCTGGCTGTTCGAGGCATGCCCCAGTCTCCGTGATGGCAGACCCGGCTATTCTTTCACCATCGAACACGCTTTGGAATCACATCAGACGCACCGACACCACCGTGAATTGCTGCCGATTTTCGGAAATCCACGGTTACAAGCCGATGAAAATACCTTGCCACCCACCTAGCTTGTATGCCTGCGTAAGCTGCTCACCGAGACACCCATCGGCGCCGGCTCTACCCGGGCAACCTGGGGGCTTTGTGTCAGAATCTTCAGACCACCGCTATTACGCATTGCTCCGCAGCCCATCCTGCGGACGCAAGCAAATTCAACATGAGCAGCGAACTGATCAAGCACGTGTCCGACGCCTCGTTCGAGGCTGATGTCCTGAAGGCTTCCCAACCGGTACTGGTCGACTACTGGGCCGAGTGGTGCGGTCCCTGCAAGATGATTGCCCCCATCCTGGACGAGTTGGCTGAGACCTACAAAGGCCGGCTGCAGATCGTCAAGCTCAACGTCGACGAAAACCGCGACACGCCAGCCAAGTACGGCATCCGCGGCATCCCGACGCTGATGCTGTTCCGTGACGGAAATGTCGCCGCGACCAAGGTCGGAGCGCTGGCGAAGGCGCAGTTGGCGGCTTTCCTGGACGCTAATCTATAATTCCGCAATCGCTGCGGTTTTCACCGCCTGAGGTTTCGCCAAGGTCCGTTGCACTACTGGTCCTGGGCGGCGTCCGCAGCCCAAGCTTTGCCATCACACGCTCACCGCTACGGCGGCTTGCGGCGTGTGAATCCGGCTCCCAACCCCCCGCGTATTTCCAGTTTTTGGCCGCGACCAGCGGGTTGGTCCCGCCCGACATCGGGCCTTTCGAGCCGTAACGATCCGGTGCGCTTCCGTGGCAAGGACGCGCGCCCTCCCCTCCCAGGGTTTGCCTTCCATGCATCTGTCCGAACTGAAAGCGCTGCACGTGTCCGAGCTCATCAAGATGGGCGAGGCGCTGGAGATTGACAACGTCGCTCGCATGCGCAAGCAGGAGTTGATGTTTGCGATCATGAAAAAGCGCGCCAAGGCCGGTGAGCAGGTCTTCGGCGACGGTGTTCTGGAGGTGCTGCCCGACGGCTTCGGCTTCCTGCGCTCGATCGACACCAGCTACATGGCGTCGACCGACGACATCTATCTCAGCCCCAGCCAGATCCGCCGCTTCAATCTCCACACCGGCGACATGATCGAGGGCGAGGTGCGCGTGCCCAAGGACGGCGAGCGCTACTTCGCGCTGGTGAAAGTTGACCGCGTCAACGGCCTCACCCCCGAGGAGAACAAGCACAAGATCATGTTCGAGAACCTGACGCCGCTGTTCCCCAAGGAACAGTTCAGGCTCGAACGCGACATCAAGAACAACGACGAGAACATCACCAGCCGCATCATCGACCTCATCGCGCCGCTGGGCAAAGGCCAGCGCGCGCTGCTGGTGGCGCCGCCCAAGAGCGGCAAGACGGTCATGATGCAGCACTTGGCGCATGCCATCGTCGCCAACCATCCCGACGTGCACCTCATCGTGCTGCTGGTGGACGAGCGTCCCGAGGAAGTCACGGAGATGCAGCGCACGGTGCGTGGGGAGGTCATCAGCTCGACCTTCGACGAGCCTGCGGCGCGCCACGTGCAGGTGGCCGAGATGGTGATCGAGCGCGCCAAGCGCCTGGTCGAGCTCAGGAAGGACGTGGTGATCCTGCTGGACTCCATCACCCGCCTGGCCCGCGCCTACAACAACGTGCTGCCCTCCTCCGGCAAGGTGCTCACCGGCGGCGTCGATGCCAACGCGCTGCAGCGCCCCAAGCGCTTCTTCGGCGCCGCGCGCAACGTCGAGGAAGGCGGCTCGCTCACCATCATCGGCACCGCGCTCATCGACACCGGCAGCCGCATGGACGAGGTGATCTACGAAGAGTTCAAGGGCACGGGCAACTGCGAGATCCACTTGGACCGCCGCATGGCCGAGAAGCGCGTGTACCCCTCGATCCTGCTCAACAAGAGCGGCACGCGGCGAGAGGAGCTGCTGCTCAAGCCCGAGATCCTGCAAAAGAGCTGGATCCTGCGAAAGCTGCTCTACCCCATGGACGAGATCGAGGCGATGGAGTTCATCCTCGACAAGATGAAGTCCACCAAGAACAACCTGGACTTCTTCGACCTGATGCGCCGCGGCGGCTGACCGGCCGTTCGCGCGGGCCGTCTCCGCACCGGCCCACTGCCCCACGGCAGTCGCGCATCAGTGGCGCCGCTTTTGCGCGGCGTCAATCCCCAGTCGGCATGCCGGCTTGGGCTACAATCGCGGGTTTTCCGCTTTCGCCAAGTGCGCCGCATGGGGTGGCGTGGCTGGCGGCAACGCAGCGAGGTTTCCGATGAAAGAAGGCATCCACCCGAACTACCGCGAAGTCTGCTTCGTGGATCTGTCCAACGGTTTCAAGTTCGTCACGCGTTCCTGCGTGCAGAGCAAGGAATCCATCAAGCTCGACGACGGCCGCGAGCTGCCGCTGGTGAAGCTGGAAACCACCAGCGAGACGCACCCCTTCTACACCGGCACGCAAAAGAGCGTGGACAGCCTCGGCGGCCGGGTCGAGAAGTTCCGCAACAAGTTCGCGCGCGTCGGCCTCAAGAAGTGAGGTCGCGCTCCGGCGACACCAAAGGCAGCCTCGGCTGCCTTTTTTTCTGCCTGCGCCAACGGCGGCGGCATGCCGGCCCGTTGCCGGATGTCCAGCAAGCAGCCGCGGCCCTGCACGGGGTCGCTCTCACATTGACGGCATGATTTCGGCGTGAACATTCCATCTCCCGCCCTGGTGACGCAACGCGCGGTGCAGCGGCTGCCGCGCATACCGCTGCTGCTGCTGTGCGCCGCGTACCTGCTGCCCGGCCTCTTCGGGCGCGACCCCTGGAAAGGCGCGGACATCACGGCCTTCGGCTACATGGCGGCCATCGGCGAAGGACGCGGCACGTGGCTGACGCCCTTGGTGGGCCTGCTGCCGCCAGATGGCCCGCTGCTGCCGCATTGGCTGGGCGCCTCTTTCATCGTCCTGCTCTCGCCGCTGATTGAACCGGCCCTCGCTGCCCGCATTCCCTTCGCGCTGCTGCTGGCGGCAACGTTGGCGCTGACTTGGTACAGCGCTTTCCACCTCGCACGCACCGAGGCGGCCCAGCCTGTGGCCCTGGCCTTCGGCGGTGAAGCCAATACCGTGGATTACGCCCGCGCCGTGGCCGATGGCGCGCTGCTGGCCCTGATGGCCACGCTGGGCCTGCTGCAGCTCGGCCACGAGACCACGCCTGAGCTGGCCCAGCTTTTCGCCATGGCGCTGCTGTTGTGGGGGCTGGCCGCGGCGGCCTGGCGCACCGCCCCGGCCCGCGCAGCGGTGCTGTGCGCCCTGCCCCTGCTGTCGGCTTGTGATGCACCCAACGTGGCGCTGGCCGCGGGACTGATCGGCACAGCCATCTGTGCCCGCTCGGCCGACACGCCGATGCGGCGCTTCGCGCCCTGGATCGGCGCCTCGACGCTGCTCTCCCTGCTTCTGACGCTGGCCTTGGAGCATGCGCGCTGGCGCTGGGATTTCGAGCCCGGTGCTGCGCAACTGCTCCAGCTGGGCCGCCTGCTGTCGTGGTTCCTGTGGCCGGTGTGGCTGCTGGTGCCCTGGACGCTGTGGCATTGGCGCCGCCACCTGTTCAAGCGCCATATCGTGCTGCCCCTGTGCCTGGCGCTGGTCGGACTGGGTACCTGCGTCGCGCTCGGCGGCTCGGACCGCGCCCTGCTGCTGGCCCTTCCCCCGCTGGCGGTGCTGGCCGCGTTCGCGCTGCCCACGCTGCGGCGCAGCGCCAGCGCCGCGATCGACTGGTTCTCGGTCTTCTTCTTCAGTGCCGGCGCGTTGGCGATCTGGGTGGTGTATGCCGCCATGCAGACCGGCGCCCCCGCGCGCACGGCAGCCAACATCGCCCGCCTGGCGCCAGGCTTCAAGGCTGAGTTCTCCCTCGTGAGACTGCTGGCCGCGGTGGCCGGCACGCTGGCCTGGCTGGCGCTGGTGCGCTGGCGCACGGCACGCCATCCGCAGGCGCTGTGGAAAAGCCTGGTGCTGCCCGCCGGTGGGGTGGCGCTGGCCTGGCTGCTGGTGATGACGCTGTGGCTGCCGGCACTGGACTACGGCCGCAGCTACCGCCCATGGGTACAGCGCATTGCACGCCACGTCGGACCGAACCCTGCATGCCTGGCCGCACCGGATCTGCCGCGCGCCGCGATCGCGGGGCTGGAGTATTTCGGCGGCTGGCGCGTGGACGCCCGGCCCGAGGCCACCGAGTGCCCGGTGCTGTTGCGCTCCGACGCCAACCGCCAGGCCACACCGCCCTCGCTTCCAGGCTGGCGCTTCGTCGCCCGGGAGCGTCGCCCCACCGACCGCGACGAAAGCGTGCTGATCTACCGCCGGGCCGCCACGTCGACGCGCTGATCCAGCGGCTGCGCCTGCTGCCGCACCCGTACCGGTGGCAACAGCAGGCTGAAGGTGGAGCCCTGGCCCGGTGCGCTGTCGATCAGCAGCTCACCGCCATGGCGCTGCGCCACGTGCTTCACGATGGACAGACCCAGCCCGGTACCGCCCGTCTCGCGCGAGCGGCTGCCGTCCACGCGGTAGAAGCGTTCGGCCAGCCGCGGCAGATGCTCACGCGCAATGCCGATGCCGCTGTCGCTCACGGCAATCTCCAACCGCCCGTCCTCACGCCAGCGCAGGGCCAGGCCGATGTAGCCGCCTGCGGGCGTGTAGCGCACGGCATTGCTCAGCAGGTTGGTCAGCGCGCTGTCGATCTCGCCCTCGCTGCCAGCCACCTCGATGCCTTCCGGCGCCGTGAACCGCAGCTCGTGCGCGCCGCTGGACAGCGCCTGCGTGCGCGCCCGCACCTGCTCCAGCAAGGCGTCCAGCGCGAACCAGCGGTCCGGCGCCGGGCGCGGGCTGCCCTCCAGGCGCGCCAGCGTCAGCAGGTCGTCCACCAGCGTGCGCATGCGCGCCGTCTGCTGGGCCATCAGTGCCAGCACCCGGTGCCGTTCGGCCTCGGCCAGCGGCAGCGTTTGCATGGTCTCCACGAATCCGGACAAGGCCGTGAGCGGCGTGCGAATCTCGTGTGACACGTTGGCCACGAAGTCGCGCCGCATGGCCTCGTGGCGCTCGCGCTCGGTCACGTCCTGCGACAGCACCAGCTTCAGCCCGGCCCCGTAGGGGCGCAGCAGCACCGACAGCGTGCCGGCGCGGCGCAGGCCCGACAGCAGCTGGGGCTGTGCCGGCGCCTGGGGCGCCTGCAGCAGCGCCACGAAGTCGGGGGCACGCACCAGGTTCGTCACGCGCTGCAGCCGGTCCCGCTCGGGGTCAAGGCCGAAGTGGTCCGCTGCCGCCGCGTTGCACCACAGGATCGCCTCGCCCGCGTCCAGCAGCAGCACGCCGTTGGGCGAGGCCTCGATGGCGTTAAGGAACTGCGCATGCTGCGACCGCTCCCGCGCCAGCTGCCGCTCACGCAGCCGCAGCGCCCGCTCGATGCGGTAGCCCAGCTCGCCCCAGAAACCCGTGTCGCGCGGCGCCGACGCGTCCTGGGCACCGCGCAGCCAGCGCATCAGCCGCTGCCCGCGCAGCGCATCCGTCGCGGCGTTCAGCAGCACACCGAGGCCGCCTCCAACCAGCACTCCCGGCCACAGCTCGCCCATCGGGGCTCCCACGAGCGCGCCCAGTCCTGAGCCCGCAGCCCAGGCCGTCACCGCGCCCAGCGGACGCCCCAAGAGGTAGCGCACGGCCCGTCAGTCCTTTTGGCCCGGATGGAAGTCTTGCGCCAGGCGGTAGCCAGCGCCGCGCACGGTCTCCACCAGCGCCGCGCAGTCCACCGGTGCCAGCGCCTCGCGCAGGCGTTTCACGTGCACGTCCACCGTGCGTTCCTCGATGAACACGTGGTCGCCCCAGACGCGGTCCAGCAGTTGCGAGCGGGAGTGCACGCGCTGCGGGTGCGCCATCAGGAAGTGCAGCAGCCGGAATTCGGTAGGCCCGATCTTCACTTCCTGCACGACCCCGTCGAGCTCCCGGGTGACACGCCGCGCCGCCGGGTCCAGCCGCAGCCCGGCGATCTCCAGCGGCGCCTCCAGCGCCTCGGGCGCGCGCCGGCGCAGCACGGCGCGCATGCGCGCCTGCAGCTCCTGCATGGAGAACGGCTTGACCAGGTAGTCGTCCGCGCCGGCATCCAAGCCGCCGACACGGTCGGCCTCCTCGGAGCGTGCGGTGAGCATGATGATCGGCAGCTCCCGCGTGCGCGGCTGGCTGCGCCACTGGCGCGCCAGCACCACACCGGAGCGGCCGGGCAGCATCCAGTCCAGCAGCACCAGGTCGGGCAGCACACGGTCCACCGCGGCGACGGCGGCCTCGGCATCGCTCACGACGGTCACGCCATGGCCGGCATGGCGCAGGTTCATCGCGATGAGCTCGGCAATCGCCGGCTCATCCTCCACCACCAGCACGTCGCTCACGAGCGGGACTCCTCAGCAGCCGGATGGAGCTCAGCGCACCGCATTCTCGACCGCCTCCATCGAGGCATGGCGCACGTCGGTGCCCTTGACGACGTAGATGATGACCTCGGCCAGGTTCTTGGCGTGGTCGCCCACGCGCTCGATGGCCTTGGCCACGAACACCAGGTCGATGCTGGCGGAGATGGTGCGC
>JAEYPG010000196.1 GCA_023410975.1 Pseudomonadota bacterium | reverse complement strand
ACTACCTGGCCGAGCGCGGCTTCGTGGAGCGCAACCCCAAGGCGATCCAGGCGCTGTTCGACGACCTCACGGAGCGCGGGCGCTGGCTCAAGAGCCACGTGGACGAGGCGGCCGCGGTGATCGCGCCTCTGCAGGGGCTGGACCTGGAAGTGGTCAAGCGCAGCCTCCAGCGCTACGAGTTCAACGTGACGCCGCTCACGCCTGCGATCGTCGCGCGCCAGCAGCTCATCGCCGACGCCTTCCACGGGCTGAAGCTGATCCCGAAGCCCATCCGCATCGCGGATGCGGTGCCGGCCAGGAGCACCCCCTGAACAGGCTTTCATCCAGCCCCTGCCCACTTGCCTGCCTCCAACCGCGGGCGGGCGATGCGACGGCGCCGGGCTTGGCTCGCGGCCGGCTGAACAAGGCAATCCCATGAAAATTCTCTGGTTCATTCCCACCCACGGTGACTCGCGCTACCTGGGCACTAGCGCTGGCGCACGACAGGCCGATTTCGCCTATTTCAAGCAGGTGGCCGTGGCCGCCGACAGCCTGGGCTACGAGGGCGTGCTGCTGCCCACTGGGCGTTCCTGCGAAGACTCCTGGATCGTCGCGGCCAGCCTGATCGACGCCACGCGGCAGTTGAAGTTCCTGGTTGCACTGCGCCCGGGGTTGGTGGCGCCGACGAAGTCGGCGCGCATGGCTGCCACGCTGGACCGGCTCTCGGGCGGCCGGGTGCTGGTCAACCTCGTCACCGGTGGCGACGCAGAGGAGCTCGCCGGTGACGGCCAGTTCCTCGACCATGCCGCGCGCTACGAGGAATCGGCCGAGTTCATCCGCATCTGGCGCGAGATCATCGCCCGCTCGCACGAGGGTCAGCCGCTCGACTTCGAAGGCCGGCACCTGCGCGTGCAGGGTGCCAAGCTGCTGTTCCCGCCGATCGCGCGCCCCTACCCGCCGGTATTCTTCGGCGGCTCGTCTGACGCCGCTCACGACCTCGCTGCGGCGCAGGCCGACACCTATCTCACTTGGGGCGAGCCGCCCGCGGCGGTGGCGGCCAAGCTGGCGGACGTCGGTACCCGCGCCGGGCGGCAGGGGCGCCGACTGAAGTACGGCATCCGGCTGCACGTCGTCGTGCGCGAGACCGAGGACGCCGCCTGGCGCGCCGCAGCCGAGCTGCTGTCGCACCTGGACGAGGCCACGGTGGAGGCGGCACAGCAGCGCTTGGCGCGTATGGACTCGGTGGGCCAGCGCCGCATGGCCGGGCTGCACCGGGGCCGCTTCAACAAGGCCGATGTGCGCCAGGGCCTGGAGATCGCGCCCGGCCTCTGGGCCGGTGTGGGCCTGGTACGCGGCGGCGCCGGCACCGCACTGGTAGGCAGCCCGCAGCAGGTGGCGGACCGGCTCAAGGAGTACGCGGCGCTGGGGCTGGAGTACTTCATCCTCTCTGGCTATCCGCACCTGGAGGAGGCGCACCGCTTCGCCGAGCTGGTGTTCCCGCTGCTGCCCCTGTCGGTGCGGGAGAAGCTGTCGGCGCCAGCGCTGAGTGGGCCCTTCGGCGAGATCGTGGCCAACAGCATCGTGCCGCGGCAGCAGGCGGCGAGTTGAAGCCATGAGCCAGCCGTTTCTAGACCGCGTGCAGCTGCCCATGCCGCAGGGCGGCGCCGCGCAGGCTCGACGCTTCCACGCCGAGGTGATGGGCCTGGGCGAGTCGCTCGACACCGCGGATGCCGCGGGGCCGCGCATGCTGCATTTCGTGCTCGCGGGAACAACGCTCGATCTCAGCGAGGGACCATCGGCGAGGGCGCCAAGCTGTTCCTCGTGGCGGTGGCGGTGGCGGTGTTCTTCCCGCTCTACCTCAACACCTTCCACGGCATCCGCGCCGTGGACCGCGGCCTCGTCGAGATGGCGCGCAGCTACGGCCTGAGCAGCTGGCCGCTGTACCGCCACGTCATCCTGCCCGGCGCGCTGTTGTCCGTCCTCGTGACCCTGCGCTTCTCGCTGGGGCTGATGTGGGTGCTGCTGATCGTGGCAGAGACGCTGTCGTCGCAGTCGGGCATCGGCTACATGACCATGAACGCGCGCGAGTTCCTGCAGACCGATGTGGTGCTGGTGGGCATCGTGCTCTACGCGCTGCTGGGCAAGGGCGCAGACCTGGCCACCCGTGGCCTGGAACGATAGTGGTTGCGCTGGCATCCATCCCACCAGCATTGACCGACTCAGGGAAGAGACACCATGAAACTTCAAGCCCTTGAGCTCGGTGCCGCGGCGCACGCGGGCTTCGCGACCACCCAGCCCGCCGCCGAGGTCAAGCAGCTCCATCCGGAGTCGCGCGGCGCGAAAGTGGTGGTGGAGCGGCTGAGCAATGGCTACGGCGGGCACCCTGTGCTGCAGGACGTCTCGCCGCGCCTGGCGCCGGGCGAGTTCGTGGCCATCGTCGGGCGCAGCGGCTGCGGCAAGCGCACGCTGTTGCGCCATGTCGCCGGGCTGGAGCAGGCTGAGTCGGGCCTGCTGCACGTCGTCGGCGGCGGCGGTGGCGACGGCACGCACATCCTGTTCCAGGAAGCACGGCTGCTGCCCTGGAAGAACGTGCTGGACAACGTCGCGTTGGGCCTGCACCAGCGAGCGCTGGAGTGGCCGGCGGTGCTCTCCGGCGGGCAGCGCCAGCGCGTGGCCCTGGCACGCGCGCTGGTGCACGAGCCGCGGCTGCTGCTGGACGAGCCGCTGGGCGCGCCGGACGCGCTCACGCGCATCGAGCTGCAGCAGCTCATCGAGTCGCTGTGGCGCGAGCACGGGTTCACCGCATTGTTGGTGACGCACGACGTGTCGGAAGCCGTGGCGCCGGCCGACCGCGTGGTGCTGATCGAGGACCACCGCATCGCCTTTGACGAACGTGTGCCGCTGCCGCGCCCACGTCCGCGCACCGACCCCGGCTTCGCCGCCTTCGAGGCACGCGTGCTGGAGCGGTTGCTGAAACCCTCCGCCACGCCGCAGCCCGCGGACGACGAACCTGGCTCGCCCACGGCGGCCAGCGGGCTGCGCTGGGCGCTTCGAGCCCTCGGCAAAGATTGGTAGGTGACGACCGTGCATCGCCCCTTTCCGAGCTTGACCCCCCTTCCCTGCCTGTGCGTGCCCCCGCGCGTCGCGGCCAGTGCCGCGTGGCGATGTAGCGCCGCGCTTCACGGTTGCTGAAGCGCTGACTCCGGCCCCCGGCCGGACCTTGCGCGCTCCCCCTTCTTCCGAGCGGAGACGCCGCCCGCGCGGCGCTGGGAGCGCGTACGTCCCTGCATGCACGCACGAGAGAGATCCAATGCAGTTCCTGAGCTCCTCCTGGCGTCGGTGGCTGGCCACCGTCGTGTTCCTCACCACCCTTGCCGCGCCGGCGCTGGCGCAGCGGGCCAACATCCTGTTCATTCTGGTGGACGACATGGACGTGGAGCTGTTCCAGCACATGTCCAAGACCCGCCGGCTGCTGGCCGAACAGGGCGCTACCTTCGAGAACAGCTTCGTGAGCCTGGCACTGTGCTGCCCCTCGCGCGCTACGACGCTGCGCGGGCAGTTCGCGCACAACACGGGCATCTTCACCTCGCACTGGCCCGACGGCGGCTTCATGAAGTTCCACCGTGATGGACTGGAGGGCTCCACGGTCGCGACCTGGCTGCAGCGCGCGGGCTACCGCACGGCACTGATCGGCAAGTACCTCAACGGCTACCCGAACGAAGAGACCGGGCGGCTATACGTCCCGCCTGGCTGGAGCCACTGGTTCAGCCCCAACGGCGGCACGCCCTACGACCAGTTCAACTACCGCGTCAATTTCAACGGCCGCATGCTCAGCTACGGCAGCGCGCCGGGGCACCACATCAACGACGTGCTGCTGGCCCAGGCCAACACCTTCCTGCGCAGCGCGGCCGCCGATGCGCCGCGGCAGCCCTTCTTCCTGTATCTCGCGCCGTATCTGCCGCATGCGCCGGCCACGCCGCCGCAACGCTACGCTGATGCGCTGCCCGGGATCAAGGCACCGCGCACGCCCTCGTTCAACGAGGCCGACCTGAGCGACAAGACAGGTTGGATGCAGTACATCAAGCCGCTGACGGCCGCCGACGTCGCAGACATCGACGCGCTCTACCGCAAGCGGCGGCAGTCCACCCTGGCATTGGACGACTTCGTTGAAAGCCTGGTCGGCACGCTGCGCGCTACCGGCGAGCTGGAACGCACGTACTTCTTCTTCACCTCCGACAACGGCTTCCACCAGGGGCAGCACCGCCTCAAGGAGGGCAAGAGCAAGCTTTTCGAGGAGGACATCCGCGTGCCGCTGGTGGTGCGCGGGCCCGGCATCCCGGCCGGGCGCGTGGTGCGGCAACTGGTGGCCAACGCCGATCTCGCGCCCACGTTCGCCGAGATCGCCGGCGTCGAGGCGCCGGACTTCGTGGACGGCCGCTCGTTGCGGCCGCTGTTCGCCGGCCCTGCGCCGGCGCGCTGGCGCCAGTCGCTGCTGTTGGAGAGCCCGACCAGCCTGGAAACCGCCGGCCGCGCGACCACCGAGGCAGGCCTGCTGGAGCCGCGCGACGGCGGCGAGGTCGATACGCACCCGGTGTGGAAGAACCACATCTACCGCGGCCTGCGCACGGCTCAAGGCCAAACCTTCGCGCTGTACGAGAACGGGGACGGCGAGTTCTACGACCTGACGCGGGACCCGTTTCAGCTCACCAACCGCTTCAAGTCGATGCGGCCGGTGCTGCGGGACGCGCTGGCGCGGCAGCTGCGCGTGCTGCGCGGTGCGTCCGGGCAGGCACTGCGCAATGCGGAAGAGGTGGCAGCAGGGCAGCATTGAATGCGTACCAGTGTTCCATATGCATGGCCTGTTCAGGCACAGACGCAGCCGCCCCAAGTCATACGTGTCGGCGTAGCCACCTGTGGCGTCGGCAAGCCAGCGCGCACCGGCGGCTCCACCGTTGGACTCGTCGACGCCCAAGGACTGCTCGAAAAGGAATCCGAGAAGGATGGCATCAAGATCAACTGGGTCTTCTTCAAGGATGCCGGTCCGGCAGTCAACGAAGCGCTCGTCAACAGGCAGTGGACCTGGTCTGGCAAGGCAACCTGCTGTCGATCGTTCATCGCGCCAACGGCGTGAAGACGGGAATCGTGCTGGCCAGCGGCGTGCGCAACGGTCTCTATCTCGCTGTACCAACCGACGCCAGCGTCAGCCGTACCGAGGACCTCAAGGGCGAGCGGGTCGCGGTGTTCAACGGCACGAACCTGTACCTCGCCACGGTGTGGGCACTGGCCGCCAAGGGCTTCAAGGAGAGCAACCTCAAGCTGATTTCCGCCCCATGGCGGCGACACAGTGTGGGCCAACACCGAGGCGGCCTGCGAGGACCTGCCTGCGTTGCTCAAGGCCTCGGTGGCCGGTGACGTTCTCGTGTCGGTCGCTGAACAGCGCAGCCGGGTGCAGGTGAACGAGCCGGATCACCGCTGATCCCAACGCCACACCTTAGCGCAAGGATAGGGCCGCCCGAGCGACGCGCAACATCGTTGCTTGCAATGGCGCGTGCATCTCAATCGACGCGATGCGTCGTTGCCGCCAGGGCGGTGCTGGAGCGGTTCCCCGGGGCGTTCAATGCGCTTGATGCACTCGCCTACCCGCCGGGAACGGCAGCCGCCGCTGGGACCTGCTTGGCGGTCACGATGTATGCGCGCGGTGAAACCCACCTTGAATCCTAGCCGTCAGGCTTGAACGATGGCGTCCACCTAACTTTTAGGTGGATACCATGGAAGACACAAAACCTATCTTGCGACGCCGGCACGGCGCGGCCT
>JAEYPG010000194.1 GCA_023410975.1 Pseudomonadota bacterium | reverse complement strand
CCTCGCGGCCAGGCCCGGCGCCGAGTCCCGGCCCGGGCGGTGCCGGATGGAGGGGCGACGGCATCCCTGGCACGCCGGGCGTGGGCGGCAGCGACGGGAAGGTGGGCAGCGGCATGTCCGCCGGCCGGTCGGGCAGCGCGCCGCGCAGCATCACGACCGAGTAGGCGGCCAAGTGGCTGAGCACCAGCGCGGCCCACATCAGCAGGAAGAAGCGCTTGAACAGCGAGTCGCGCAGCAGCCGCTTCATGGCCGCTCCCCGGTGCCTCGGCCTGTGCTCACGGGCTCACCCGCACGTCGAACTGGTAGCCCTCGCCGCGCACGGTGCGGATCAGCTGCGGTCCCCGCGACGAGTCGCCGAGCTTCTGGCGCAGGCGCGAGACGCCCAGGTCGATGCTGCGCTCGTTGACCTCCACGCCCGGCACGCGCGTGAGCTCGACCAGCCGCTCGCGCGCCAGCACCCGCCCCGCGTGTTCGGCGAAGGCCGACAGCAGCCTGAACTCCGCCGCCGACAGCGACACCACCACGCCCTGCGGCGACAGCAGCTCGCGCCGCAGCCGGTCGAAGCGCCAGCCCTCGAACTGAAGCTGCGCCGGCGCCTCGGCCGCGAGCGCGGCGCCGGCACCCGCCCCGCGCCGGTTGCGCCGCAGCACGGCATGGATGCGCGCCACCAGCTCGCGCGGCTCGAAGGGCTTGCCGACGTAGTCGTCCGCGCCCAGCTCCAGGCCCAGCACGCGGCTGACCGGGTCGCCCTGGGCCGTGAGCATGATCACCGGCAGCGCGAGCTGCTGGACCACCTGGCGGCACAGCTCCAGGCCGTCCTCGCCGGGCAGCATCACGTCCAGCAGCAGCAGGTCGAAGCTCCGCTCGGCCAGGGCGCGGCGCATGGCCTCGCCATCGGGCACCGTGCACACCGCCATGCCGTAGCGCTCCAGGTAGTCCTGCACCGCATGCCGGATCTCAGCGTCGTCATCGACCAACAGGCAGCGGATCACGGCTTCCAACGCCAAACCCCTTCGGAATTGCAATCGCGCAATTGTGGGGGCCGGCGTGAGCACAGCCCCCGGCTCGCAAGCAATTGCAGCCGCCACGGCCGTTATGAAGAACACGCTTACAAGCACGAAAAGCGCATAAGAAAGCAGCAAATGCTTCGTAGGCGGGCGGGTTTCTGCTCATTACTTTCTTGGCTCAACATCGTTGCGCCCGGCATATGCCCGCCGATTGGCCGGCTGTGCGGGCCCCACCCCATGGAAGCACGCAACCCGCTCGAAGCCGTTCCCGTTCCCCTCGCCGCCGCAACCCAGGCCGCAGCCCCGCCGGGCGACCTCTCGGCCTCGCACCATCCCGACGACCATCCGGAGCTGCGCATCGCGCTGTGGGTGGCGGTGTCGATCCTGTGCGGCCTGCTGAGCTTCCTGGCCTGGCGGCTGTTCTCCGGCACGGACGGCGTCAGCGGCGGCGTGCAGGTGGTGCGCGACGCGCTCGCCAATCCGACGTTCTGGAGCGCGGTGGGCGTGGGTTTGCTGGCGCAGGTGGTGGACGGCGCGCTGGGCATGGCCTACGGCGTCACGGCCACGACCTTCCTGCTGGGCGCGGGCGCCACGCCGGCGGCGGCCAGCGCCAGCGTGCACATCGCCGAGGTGTTCACCACGGGCATGTCGGGCATCTCGCACTGCAAGCTGGGCAACGTCAACAAGTCGCTGTTCCTGCGCCTGCTGGTGCCGGGCAGCCTGGGTGCGATCCTGGGCGCGGTGGTGGTCACGCAGTTCGACGCCGCGGTGATGAAGCCCATCGTCTCGGCCTACCTGCTGCTGATGGGGCTGTACATCCTGCGCAAGGCGTGGCGGGCGCGCTTCCAGCGCAAGGAGCCCCGCCACGTCGGCAAGCTCGCGCTGCTGGGCGGCTTCGTGGACGCCACGGGCGGCGGCGGCTGGGGCCCGGTGGTCACCAGCAACCTCATCGGTGCCGGAGGCGATCCGCGCACCACGATCGGCTCGGTGAACTTCGCCGAGTTCTTCCTGACGCTCTCCAGCGCCACGTCCTTCATCCTGCTGGCCGGCGAGCCCACCACATGGCTGCTGGTGGCGGGGCTGGTGTTCGGCGGCCTGTTCGCCGCGCCCTTCGCCGCGCTGCTGTGCAAGCGGCTGCAGCCGCGCACGCTCATGACCGTCGTGGGCTGCCTGATCACGCTGCTGAGCGCCTACAACGTGTGGCGGGCCTTCGCCTGAGGTCAGGTCGCCAGCGCGGGGCCTCGCGGACGCTGCCCTCGCCGGCTCAGCGCCAGCGGTTGAGCAGCGCCACGCCGGCGAGCACCAGCACGGTGCCCAGCACCACGCCCGGCGTGAAGGGCTCGCCCAGGATCAGCACGCCCATGGCGATGGTGCTCATGGGGCCGACCATCCCGGTCTGCGCCGTCGCGCCCGGGCCGATGCGCTCGATGGCCAGCATGACCATGAGCACCGGCGCGAAGGTGCAGGCCGTGGCGTTGAGCAGCGACAGCCACCACACCGCCGGCGCGATGTCCGCCAGCGCCGACACCGGGCGCAGCAGCAGGTACTGCGCGATGCACAGCAAGCAGGCCACGCTGGTGGCCAGCCCCGTGAGCCGCAGCGCCCCCAGGCGCCGCACCTCCTCGCCGGAGTAGGTCAGATAGAGCGCATAGCTCAGCGCGCTGCCCAGCACCAGCAGCAGGCCCAGCCCGGTCTGCGCACCGGCGAACTGCGCCTCCTGCCCGAAGGCCACCAGCACGCCGGCGTAGCTCACGCCCATGGCGATCCATTGGCGGCGGCTGGTGCGGCGGCCGAACAGCAGCCAGCCCAGCAGCAGCACCAGCGTGGGGTTGAGGTAGAGCACCAGCCGCTCCAGGCTGGCGCTGACGTACTGCAGGCCCAGGAAGTCGAGGTAGCTGGCGAGGTAGTAGCCGCTGAAGCCCAGCAGCGCGACGGCGCGCCAGTCGCGCCGCGTCAGCGCCGGGCGCCCGCGCCCGGCCCAGGCCGCCAGCAGCAGGAACAGCGGCAGCGCGAACAGCATGCGCAGCATGATCACCGTCACCGCATCGACGCCGTAGCGGTAGGCGAGCTTGACGATGATGGCCTTGCCGGAAAAGGCGGTGGCGCCGCCGGCAGCGAGAAGCAGCCCGGGCCACTGGCGTTGCTGCGTGCCGGTGCCGGGAGAGGTAGCAG
>JAEYPG010000176.1 GCA_023410975.1 Pseudomonadota bacterium | reverse complement strand
CTGGGCGGCGATCGAGGCCGCCCGGCGCACCGCGTGGCGCGAGGCGAAGTTCATGGCCACAAGGATGGATGTGAACCGAGTCATTGCATTCCTCCGATGGTGAGATGGCATGCCTCGCATGCCGATCTGATGTACGTGCCCATCGCCGCCCGACGGGCAGCGTCACGCAGCGCGCAAGGGGGTGGCGCTACGACGTGTAGTCGCCGCAGGCCTCGGGCTGGACGAGCAGCGCGGTCACCCGGGCCGCAGCCTCCTTGCCGTTGGGCAGGCGCCAACGTGCGAAGTCACCGACACGCAAGCCGAGCACGGCCGCGCCGACTGGAGACAGCGCCGAGACGAAGCCCGCCTGCGGGTCGGCATCCGACGGATAGCAGACGGTCAGGCGGTACCTTCGGCCAGTGGCGTCGTCCGTCAGTTCGACGTACGAGTACATCGTCACCATGTCCGGCGCCACTTCGCGTGAAGACACCAGCTGCGCGGTGTCGAGCATGGCGTCGATGGGGCCCTCGGACCGCGGTCCGTCGTGCGGGCTCCTACTGCGCACGAGGCGCGCAAGGCGAACGTGATCCAGCTCGGTGAGCGTGGGGTCGTCGTAGGTCAAGACCTCCACGAGGCCCTCCTGTCGCAAGGCGGCGAGCCACTGCGGATCGCAGACGCTCGCCAAAGCGCTGGGCGAGGGGCCCGGCGATCGGAGCGTTGCGCGGAAGGTGGAGATCGATCGCCGGGCTTAAGGAAGTGCGGCCGGCTGGAGGAGCCGCGCCGCGCGCGCGGTGCTTGTGCGCAGCACTCGCCGCGACGAACACGCCCAAAAGGCGGCTCGCCGGGGGGTGCACGCTTGCACGGGCGTGGACGCGTTGAAGTTCATGTATGGGAGCATAGGCCAAGGCCGCTGCGCGCTCACGTCACAGGGCACTTGGCCTCGTCGTCATTGCCGATATGCATTCGCCCCTCCCGTCCTGGGGAGCGGCCATTTTGGGAGGCCAAAACGATTTTTCAGTGTGGTTATCGCCAAGAGGACGATGTGCAGCGAATCGGACCGAACTCCGGTTGCTGGAGGCCGACATGCGCATCGCTATCCAGGCAGTGATCTCTGACGTCGACGATCAGGAGCCACGTACCGGATATCGGCGTCTTGGAGTACCACGCCGAAGCTGCGCCTGCTTCGGGGCTTGGGCTCTTCATCGGAGAGGCTCGCCAACTACTGCGGCAGCTGCAGACTGTTGTCCTGCGCGAGCAGGTTGCTCGGTTCCTGGAATGCACCTCCCGGTGCCGACAATGCGGCTCGCGCTTGGGGGTCAAGGCCACCAAGAGCATCGTCTACCGGACGGTCTACGGCAAGGCCCACCTGGACAGTCCTCGGCGGTACTCCGCTTGTGGACGCTGCGGCACCCATATCACCCTGCCCCGCAGCTTCGGCCCGTTGGCCGATGTGCAACCTGAGAGGATGCATCCGCAATGGCTTTGGCTGCAAAGCCGGTACGCAGCCGTGATGTCGTACCGGCAGGCGCAGACCTTCTTGCGCGATGCGTTCCGGGCAGGCCGCAGCCTGCCGATTTCGAGCATGAAGGTCGATGTCCGGCACACCGGCCAGTGCTTGGAGGCAGAGATCCAACTGGTGGTCCGGACATTTGTGCGTCGGCCCCGCCGGTCAGGACGGCCAGCCGTAGAACAGCAACCGTGCCGAGGCTATTGACGCGTGGCTCTACCTCAGCCTGAATAGTGCTTTCAGTTCCGCGGTTGGTAACTGGCCAATCCAAGTTTCACCTGTGCCGACGGTCATCTCGGCCAGCTCGCGCTTGGCGCGGATCATCTCGTTGATGCGCTCCTCGAAGGTGCCGCGCGTGATGAAGCGGTGCACCTGCACCTTGCGCTGCTGGCCGATGCGGTAGGCCCGGTCGGTGGCCTGGGCCTCCACCGCCGGGTTCCACCACAGGTCGAAATGCACCACGTGGCTGGCGGCGGTGAGGTTCAGCCCCGTGCCGCCAGCCTTGAGCGAGAGCAGAAAAACGCGCTGACCCGGTTCGTCCTGGAAGCGCTCCACCATGCGGTCGCGCCCGGCGCGGGAGACGCCACCATGCAGGAACAAGGGCTCCCGGCCGTGCCTCGCGTGCAGCATGCGCGCGAGCAACTCGCCCATCTCGCGGAACTGTGTGAACACCAACGCCTTCTCACGCGCGGCGCCGATCTCGTCGAGCAGGTCCAGCAGCCGCTCGACCTTGCCGGATGCCGCCGGGTCGGCCGCGCCCTGCTTGAGGTAGTGCGCCGGGTGGTTGCATACCTGCTTGAGCGCCAGGATCAGCTGCAGCACCAGGCCTTGGCGCTCGAAGGTGTCGGACTGCCCGGCAATGGCCGCCATCCCCTCGCGCACCACGCTCTCGTACAGCGCAGCCTGGGCCTTGGAGAGCGTGCAGAACTGGTCCTGCTCCACCTTGTCGGGTAGGTCACTGATGATGGACTTGTCGGACTTGAGCCGGCGCAGCAGGAATGGCGCCATCACCCGGCGCAGCCGTTCGGCCGCCGCGGCGTCGCGATGGGTCTGGATCGGCGTGGCGTACTCGCGCGCGAAATGCGTGGGCCCGCCCAGGTAGCCGCGCTGGGCGAAGTCCATGATCGACCAGTACTCCAGCAGCCGGTTCTCCACCGGTGTGCCGCTCATGGCGATGTGGCTCTGCGCGGCGATGGCCTTGACGGCCTTGGCCTGCGCGGCGCCGGGATTCTTGATGTTCTGCGCCTCGTCGATGACCACGATGCGCCAGGACAGCGCCTTGAGCGCCGCCGCCTCGGTGCGCGCCACGCCGTAGGTGGTGAGCAGCACATCGGGACGCTCCTGCGCCAGCTCGCGCTTGGCGCCGTGGAAGACGGCCACGTTCAGCTCCGGCGTGAAGCGCGCCGCCTCCTTCTGCCAGTTGGTCAGCAGGCTGGTGGGCACGATCACCAGCGCCCGCCCCTCCTGCAGCGCGCCGTCCTGCTTGAGCCGCAGCAGCAGCGCCAGCACCTGCAGCGTCTTACCTAAACCCATGTCGTCGGCGATCACGCTGCCCAGCCCGAGCCGGGCGTTGCGCCACAGCCAGGCGTAGCCGCGCTGCTGATAGGGCCGCAGCCTGGCCTGCAGTCCCGTGGGCAGCGCCACCTCGTCCTCGCGCCGCAGTTGCTCGATGAGCTTTTCTGCCGCCTTGTTCAGGCCGACCGGGGCGCCGTCGAGCTCGCCGGCCAGCGCCGCGCGCAGCAGCGTGGCGCCGTCGCTCTGCTGGGGGCGCTCCAGCCGCGCGTGCAGCGACGCGACCTCGGCTGCGTCAAGCATCACGTACTGGCCGCGGAACTTCACGACGCCGCTGGCCTTGCCGAGCAGGCGCTTGAACTCGGCAGCGCTGACCAGATCATCGCCGATGGCCACCTTCCAGTCGAACGACAGGATCGAGTTCGTGTTCAACAGGCCTGCACCGGCACTGGCGCCGGCGGCAGCCTTGATCTGCATCGACAGCCGGGGCCGCAGCAGCCGATCCAACGCTCGCGGCAGCAGGGTGCGGATACCCATGAGGCGCAGCGCCGGCAACGTCACCGACAGCAGCGCCGGCAACGCCTCGGGCGTCACTGGAAGGGCACGCTTGGCGCCCTTGCGCACATAGTCGTGCAGCGGCGGATGGAACTCGGCCAGCATCGCCACGGTCCTGAGCACGCTCATGCGATGGGGGAACGCGGGCTGGGCGATGACATCGGCCAGCGGCACCGGTGCCTCCAGCGTCGAGTGCTCGTCGGCCACGGCCAGTGCCAGCCTGAACCCTTCCGCGCGCACGGCCTCGTCCAGCCGCAGCACCGGCACGTAGCGCTGGCGCGCCAAGTGCAGCCGAGCCAGCCAGGCGTGGATGCTGCCGGCCAGCGCGCCCTCGCCCGGGCCGTCGACGCGTATGTGGCCCGGACCGAAGAACAGGCTCCACGCCTTGTTGTCGACGTGCTTCCCGGCCGGGGCCGTGTCCGCAGCCAGCAGGCGCAGGTACAGGTCAATCAGCGCACACAGCAGCACGCGCGCTTGCGCCCGCGCGGCCAGCGGTACCCAAGAGCGATTCATCCGGCGCTGCGCCAGCCCCGGCGGCAGCCCGGCCGCGGCCTGTGCCACCAGGCCGCGCACGGTCGTGTCCAACTCCGCCGCACACCAGCGCAGCCCCAGCGTCTTGGCGTCCGCGGTGAAGACTTGCGGTACCACGGCGCCACGGGCGATCAGGTGCAGCGCAAACAGGTGCAGCGTATGCATGGCGGCGAAGTCCGCCCCCAGCTCCGGCAGGCGCTGCGGCGGCACAGCCGCCAGTGCAGCCAGCAGCCCGGGCAGCGTGTCCAGCGTCCGGCCGTCCAGCGTCGCGCCCGCAATCTCCACAGCGACCTGGGCGTTCACCCTCAGGCGCAGTTGTCCTTCAGGCAAGGAAGCCGCCTCACTGTCGGCGTCCACAGCCGCAGCGGCCGCATCGAGCTGGCGCTGCGCCTCGCGCGCGATGCGGGCGACGGTCTTGTGCGCGAGATCACGGAAGTCACCGCCGTGGTGAAACACCGGCTGCGCTGGCAGCAACCGCCACAGCGGCTCGCACAGCTCGGGAACAGCCGTGAAGTCCATGCGAGCCAGCGCCTGCGGGTCGTGGGCGGGTTCGGGCGTTGCCCGCTCGGGGTCGTCCTCGAGCAGCGCCAGCGCGCCGGCGGGCAGTGCGCGCTCGGCCTGCGCATCGACGGCCACGCCGTGGTGGCCCAGCAGCGTCTGCAGATCGATGCCGCGCAGCTTGAACACCAGGTAGGGGTCGGCGTCGATCTCGCGGCTGAGCAGGTAGATCACCGCCGCCAGGTGTTTGCAGGGCACGGCCCAGTCCGGGCACGAGCATTCCATCTGCAGGTCCTTCCAGCGTCGCGGAAAGACCTCGATGCCCAGCGACGTGGCTTCCTTGAGCACCGCGGGGTCCAGCTCACGATTGAGCAGCCGTGCGATCAGGCCCGGATCGGCGGCCAGCCGCTCGGCCAGCCGCGCGCCGTCGGCGGCGGCGGCTTGCGGCACGTGGATGTCCACCACGTAGGGTCTCGGTCGCGAGCCCTGCACGTGGGCCCGGATGTGACCCTCATGCACCTTCAAGTCACGCACGGCGCCGCGATTGGCATAGGTGCGCCCGCGCAGCAGGCGACTGTCGTAGTCGATCTGCGCCAGCGCCTGCAGCCACTGCTCACCCCACCATGTGTTGCCGTACGACGCGCGACTCACCAAAGCTGCTCCACCATCGATATTTGTTAGCTGTCAGGGACCAGTTGCTGCAGGGCGCCGGGAGCCCCGTGCAGCGGCGCTGCGCCTCAGGCCTGCCCGCTGCGCCTGCCGAGTCCTTCGGCAAGCAGGGCCAGCAACGGCGAGTTCAGTGACACCCCTTCAGCGCGCGCGCAGCGTTCGAGCTGTGCATGGACGCTCTGGGGCACGCGCGTGACGAACTTGCCCGAGAGCTCAGTGCTGCCACAGCGTCGGGCTTGAAGGTCGGTGCCGGGATGTCGATCCCCATGTCCACCATTGCCGCGATGGTCGACTCGAAAGCATGGCGCGCATTGCGCAGGGATTCCTCGACGCTCTCGCCGTCGGCCATGCCACCGGGCAGGTCGGGAAACGTGACGAGGTAGCCGCCGCCGTTTTCCTCGCTGATGTGGCGGATGAGCTGCACGCAGTCCTCGAAGCGATACGGCGGGCGAACGGGCTGGACTTGCTTGACGTCGCTCATGGCTCAGTCCTGAACGCAATCGACGAGGGCCACGACCTGCTTGACGCAGATGGCCTTGATCGATTGGTGCGCTCGCACGGTCCAAGTCGAAGTCTCAACCAAGGCCAAGGCGTCTTGCAGTCCACCGCGGTGCTCGTAGCGCAGCAGCCCCGCTGGCACTTTGATTGAAAACGGCTCAGCACCGTGCTGGCATCAGCGCATGGGCTCAGCACGCCCCGGAATTAGCTCCTGGGTGGGACTTGAGCCAGTCGCGCAGCGCCTCATTCATGCGCGTCTGCCATCCAGGCCCGCTGGCCTTGAACGCTTGCAGCACGTCGTCATCCACGCGCAGGGCAATCTGGGTCTTGGTCGAGCCCGTGGGACGCCCACGCCTGCGACGCGCTGCGGCCAAGGCGGCCTGCAGTTCCTCGGCCGTGGCCGGACGTTCGTCCTCATCCACGCCATCCCACACGTAGTAGCCCTCGGGCGGCGGCGACTTCAGCGCCTCCAGGATCGCTTCACGCTCACTCGGCCTCTTCTGCGAGCCACTCATAGCAGACCTCCGATTCCTCCTGGCTGGCGGGCCGAAAACTGATGATGCGCAGTTCCTCACTGCGCTGCACGTGCACAACCGTCAGCACCGCCAACCGGCCCATCACGTAGAAGAACGACTGCACCCGGGTGTCGCCATGGCGCACCGTCGTGACGTCGAAACGGTAGCGCGAATCGAGCACGGCGGTGGCGTTCACGAAGTCCAGTCCATACTTGAGCAAGTTGGATCGCCGCTTCGCTTCATCCCATGTCAGTCGTTCATTCACCTATTTGTTGTATATACTAAAAAGATTGTGTTGCAAGTATTGACGCAGACAATCTCTTGAGGCCCGACGACCGTGGGCCATTAAGTACGCGCTGGCGCTGCTAGAGCCTGTTAGGAACTGAGCTGGTTGACCCCATGTAGGGCAGATGACTGGATCTGCCCAAGCCACGCGCAAGCCTTACCCGAGCGACGTCAGCGATGAAGAATGGACGTTCGTGATGCCGTAC
>JAEYPG010000054.1 GCA_023410975.1 Pseudomonadota bacterium | reverse complement strand
CTGAAGGACGTGGTGCGCGACCGCACCCGCGTGCCGCTGCGCGCCGCGCTGCTGTGCGCCACCGCGCTGTGCCTGCTGGCCGGGGTGGTGGTCGCGCTGATGGGCCACTACCACGTGCTGGGCACGGACCGCACGGGCAATGACGTGCTGGTGCAGGCGCTCAAGAGCGTGCGCACGGCCTTCGTGATCGGCAGCCTGGCCACCATCGCCACGCTGCCGCTGGCGCTGGTGCTGGGCATCGTGTCGGGCTACCTGCGCGGCTGGGCGGACGCGGTGATCCAGTACGTCTACACGGTGCTGTCCGCGGTGCCCAACGTGCTGCTGATCGCCGCCTGCGTGCTGATGGTGCAGGTGTTCATCGACCAGCATCCGGAGCTGTTCGCCACCGGCGCCGAGCGCAGCGACCTGCGGCTGTTCCTGCTGTGCCTGATCCTGGGCTTGACCGGCTGGGCGACGCTGTGCCGGCTGCTGCGCGCGGAAACCTTGAAGCTGCGCGAGATGGAGTACGTGCAGGCGGCCACGGCCTTCGGGTTGCCGGCGGGGCGGATCATGCTGCGGCACATCCTGCCCAACACGCTGCACCTGGTGCTGATCACGACGGTGCTCGATTTCTCGGCGCTGGTGCTGTACGAGGCGGTGCTGAGCTACGTGGGCGTGGGCGTGGACCCGTCGCTCAACAGCTTCGGCGGGATGATCAACCTGGCCCGCAGCGAGATGAGCCGCGATCCGCTGGTGTGGTGGAGCTTCACCAGCGCCTTCGTCTTCATGCTGGCGCTGGTGCTGTCGGCGAACCTGCTGGCGGACGGCGTGCGCGACGCCTTCGACCCGCGGGCGCGGGCGTTGCGGGTGAGGAAGGCGTGAGGACACACCCCATGGACAACGCCTCGCCCAGCCGCCTCGAAGCCCACGCCCTCGACGTCCTTGTCGACACCGAGTCCGGCAGCCTGCCTGTGGTGGACGCGCTGACGCTCTCGCTGGCGCAGGGACAGACCGTGGCGCTGGTGGGAGAGAGCGGCTGCGGCAAGAGCATCACGGCGCTGGCGCTGATGCGGCTGCTGCCCGAGGCCGGGCGCATCGTCGGCGGGCAGGTGAGGCTGGACGGGCAGGACCTGCTGGCGCTGCCCGAGTCCGGCATGCGAGCGTTGCGGGGCAAGCGCATCGGCATGATCTTCCAGGAGCCCGCCACCAGCCTGGACCCGGTGATGGCGGTGGGCGCCCAGGTCGTCGAGGCCATCGAGCGCCACCTGCCGCTGCGCGGCAACGCGGCGCGCGAGCGGGCGCGGCAATGGCTGCGGCGCGTGGGGCTGCCGGAGCGCTCGTTCGAGAGCTACCCCTTCGCGCTCAGCGGCGGGCAGAAGCAGCGCGTGATGATCGCCATGGTGCTGGCCACCGAGCCGGACTATCTGCTGGCCGACGAGCCCACCACGGCGCTGGACGTGACCGTGCAGGCGCAGGTGATGGAGCTGCTGCGCGAGCTGCAGCGCGAGCACGGCCTGGGGCTGCTGCTGATCACGCACGACCTGGCGCTGGTCTCGGGGTTCGCGCAGCAGGTGGCGCTGATGTACGCCGGGCAGCTGGTGGAGCTGGCGCCGGCCCACGCCTTCTTCCGCGCGCCGGCGCACCCGTATGCGCAGGCGCTGCTGCGCGCGCTGCCCGATGCGCGGCGGCGCGACGAGCCGCTGGCGGCCATCGCGGGCAGCGTGCCGGGGCTGTCGGAGCGGCTGAGCGGCTGCCGCTTCAAGCTGCGCTGCCCGCATGCCAGGCCGGCGTGCAGCGGCCCGGTGCCGCTGTACCAGCCCGACGCGGGCCGGCAGGTGCGCTGCGTGTTGTACGCGCCGGGCGCCGTGCCGCCGTCGCCCGGTGAGACCGTGGCGGCGCTGGAGACGCCGGGCGGCAAGCCGGCGCGGACCGAAGCGTCACCGGCTGCCACGCAGTCCACGGACACCCAGCACCCGTTCGGGCTGAGCTTGTCGAAGCCCCGTGGCGACGCCCGGGCGCCTGCCCTTCGACAGGCTCAGGGCGAACGGGAAGGGGCCCGTTCAGCCGCTGTTTCAGCCCCGTTGGAGGCGGCGCCGCTGCTGCAGGTCCGCAACCTGTCGGTGGGTTTCCCGGTGCGCAAGGGGCTGTTCCGGCGCGTGGTGGGGCACGTGGAGGCCGTGCGCGAGCTGACTTTCGACATGCGTGCCGGCCGAACGCTGGCGCTGGTGGGCGAGAGCGGCAGCGGCAAGACCACCACGGGCAAGGCGATCGTGCAGCTGCTGCGGCGCCAGGCGCGGGTGACGGGCCAGGCGCTGCTGGACGGGCGCGACCTGTTCGCGCTGGAGGGCGACGAGTTGCGTGCCGCGCGCGCGCAGGCCCAGATCGTGTTCCAGGACCCTTTCGGCTCGCTCAATCCGCGGCTGCGCGTGGCCGAGCTGCTGGAGGAGGGTTTGAAGGCGCTGCTGCCGCAGCTCGGCGCCGAGGAGCGGACGGCGCGCGTGGAGGCGCTGGCGCGGCAGGTGGGCCTGCCCGC
>JAEYPG010000033.1 GCA_023410975.1 Pseudomonadota bacterium | reverse complement strand
GCCGGCCGGCACCTCGCCGAAGACGGTGATGCAGATGTTCAGCGGCCCGGCCGTGGTGTCGCCGCCCACGAGCTCGATGCCGTGCTCGTCCGCCAGCGCGAACAGCCCGCTGGAGAACCCCTCCAGGAACGCTGCATCCGCGCGCGGCAGCGACAACGCCAGCGTGAAGGCCAGCGGCCGTGCGCCGCAGGCCGCCAGGTCGCTCAGGTTCACCGCCAGCGCCTTGTGGCCCAGCCGCGCCGGCAGCACGGTGGAGAGGAAGTGCCGCCCCTCCACCAGCATGTCGCTGGACACCGCCAGCTGCATGCCCGGCGCCACGTTGAGCAGCGCGCAGTCGTCGCCCACCCCCAGCGCCGCGCGCCGCACCGGGCGCTTGAAGAATTTCGCGATCAGGTCGAACTCGCCAAGGGACATGAGACGCAAGTTTTGAAGAGAGGAGGAAGAAACAGGAACGGTGATACGGGCTCGAAGTCCTTGCCAACGAGCCTCTCCCCGTTCGCCCTGAGCCTGTCGAAGGGCAGGCGCTGATACGCGGGCGCCAAGGGCTTCGACAGGCTCAGCCCGAACGGTGATTGGCGTGCGGAGTAGGCCCGTTATCCCTGCCCCTGCTCGCGCAGCAGGTTGGCCAGCTCGACGGCGGACTTCACGTTCATCTTCTCGAACAGCCGCGCACGGTGCACTTCCACCGTGCGCACGCTGATGCCCAGCGCGTTGGCGATGAGCTTGTTGGGCTTGCCCTCGACGACGAGCTGCATCACGTCGCGCTCGCGCTCGGTGAGCTCGGCCAGCGCCTGCGACTTGGCCCGGCTCTCGCGCCGGCGCGTGATGGCGTCGGCCGACAGCGCCAGCGCCTGCTCCACGCGGTCCACCAGCGCATTGTCGGAAAAGGGCTTCTCGACGAAGTCGAAGGCGCCGCGCTTGACTGCGGCTACCGCCGTGGGCACGTCGCCGTGGCCGGTGAGGAAGATCACGGGCAGCGCGGCGGTGACGCCGCGTTCGGCCAGGCGCTCGAACAGCGTCAGGCCACTGGCACCGGGCATGCGCACGTCCAGCAGCAGGCACGAGGGCGCCTCGGGCCAGCTTGCCTGCGTGGCGGGGGGCAGCGCATCGAGCATGGCCTCGAAGGCCTCGGCGCTGTTGAAGCCTTCCGAGAGCAGCCGCCGCGAGCGCAGCAGCCAGGCCAGCGCGTCGCGCACCACATCCTCGTCATCGACGAGGTACACCATGGGGAGACCGAGCGGGGGTTGCATCGCGAGAGTATCGGCCATGTAAGCCCTCGTTCAGGCGGGGAGCGGCCTTGCCGCACTTGTCAGGTTTCTGTTCAGGTGACCCGTTCGGGCTGAGCCTGTCGAAGCCCTGTCGCACAGCGAGCCTGCAGGCCCTTCGACAAGCTCAGGGCAAACGGGAAAGAAGCTCAGGCCCGCACCGGCACGGCGCGCGCCACGCGCGCGGCATCGGGCAGCGTGAAGCGGAACTCGGTGCCGCCCGGCCCCTCGGGCTGCGGCACGCTCTCGAACTCCAGCGCGCCGCCGTGCTGCTCGATCACGGTGCGGCACAGGCTCAAGCCCAGTCCCATGCCCTCGCTGCGCGTGGTGAAGAAGGGTGTGAACAGCCGCTGCGCCACCTCCGCCGGGATGCCCGGGCCGGCGTCGATGACGCTGAAGCACACGCGCCCCTCGCGCGATGGATGCACGCGCAGCCGCAGCACGCGCTGCGGCTGCGGCGTGGCCGTCTCCATGGCCTGGATGCCGTTGCGCGTGAGGTTGAGCAGCACCTGCTCCACCATCGTGCGGTCGCACATCACGCGCGGGATCGGGTCCGGGTACTCCAGCTCGATGCGCGTGCCGCTCTTGCGGGCCTGCAGCCGCACCAGCGGCAGCACGGCGTCGATGAGCTGGTCGGCGCGGATGCTCTCGCGCGCCTGCTCTCGCCGGCGCACGAAGTCGTGCACGCTCTTGATGACGCGCCCCGCGCGCTCGGCCTGCTCGGCGATGCGTGTGACGGCGTGGCGCAGCATGTCGGGCGTCTGGTCGTCGGGCTGCTGCAGCAGGTTCAGCGAGCCGGTGGCGTAGCTGGCGATGGCCGCCAGCGGCTGGTTGAGCTCGTGGCTCAGCAGCGAGGCCATCTCGCCCACCGTGGCCAGCCGCGCCGAGGCCTGCAAGCGCTCCTGCTGCTGGCGCGAGAGCTCCTCCACCCGGCGCTGCGCGCTCATGTCCAGCACCGCGCTCATCCAGCCCGTGTGGCGGCCCGCGCCGTCCACCAGCGGGGTCTCGTAGATCATCACCGGGAAGCGCTCGCCGTCGCGGCGCATGAACACCGTCTCGAAGCCTTCCTGGTGCGGGTTGTCCACCGGCTCGGCCCGCATGCGCGCGGCCTGGCGCTCGGTGTACTCCTCGACGAACTCGGGCGGCCAGTACGGCGGCGGCACGGTGTGGCGCAGCTCCTCGGCACTGAAGCCCACCATGGTGCAGAAGGCCGGGTTGACGTAGGAGATGCGCCCGTCGAGCGCGCGCGCGCGCAGCCCCGTGCTCAGCGAGTCCTCCATCGCCTTGCGGAAGGCCAGCGCCTCGGCCAGCGCGTGCTCGGCCTGGGCGCGGCGGCGCACGTCGCGCGCCAACAGCAGCAGCAGCGCGAACAGCACCACCGACAGCCCCAGCACCAGCGCCGTGGACAGGTTGGGGATGAGATGCGGGCTGCCCTCGGCGCTGTCCACGCGCAGCTGCAGCGCGCTGCCCGGCAGCTCCAGCAGGTGGCGCGCGTGGTAGAAGCCCGCGCCGCGCGCCATGCCCGCGCGCGCCAGGCGGGTGCCGTCCATCTCGACGATGGAGAACTCGTGCCGGCGCAGCCGCTGCGCGCCCGCGGACTCCTCCAGCAGCGTGCCCAGGCCGAAGCTCAGCACCACGAAACCGTCGTGGCCGCCGTCGCGCTGCACCGGGATGCAGGCGTCGATCACCTCCACGCCCAGCCCGCCGGGCTGGGGCACGAAGTAGCTGCGCGAGAAGGCCGGCGCGCTGGCGCGGCGTGCGGCCGAGCAGGTCAGCTCGGTCTCGGCGCTCATCTGGTCGCGGCCCAGCTGCTCGAACAACGGCGCGCTGTAGGGCGAGGCCAGGCTGCCCAGCAGCGCCATGTCCTGTCCGCGCCGCTCCACGCGCAGCACCTCGTGCTGCGTGCGCAGCAGCTCCGTGGCACCGGTCTGCCAGGGCGCGGCGGTGGCGCCGCTCCACAGCTGCGCCTGCAGCGCCTGCACGCTGCGCATCACGGTACGGCGCAGCTCGGCCGAGACCTCCTCGGCCACGCGCTCCACCGCCTCCTGCTGGCGCGAGGCCTCGTGGCGCACCGTCAGCATCACCAGCAGCGTCTGCGCCACCAGCAGCAGCGCCACCAGCGCACCCCACAGCAGCGCGCGCCGGATGCGGCCGGGCAGGGCATTGCGGAGGAGCTTCAGGGCATTCATGGGGGCGCGCAGTATGCGTCAGGCACGCAAAGCTGCCCGAACTTGAGGGGAGTCAACTTGACCGGCTCCTACAATCGTTGCCCCCCGCACAGCCAGAACGACTTTTCACATGTCCACTGCTGAAGACAAACGCGCCGAGTTGCGCCGTGCCGCCCTCGAATACCACGAGTTTCCGACCCCGGGCAAGGTGTCCATCGCTGCGACCAAGTCCATGGTCAACCAGCGCGACCTGGCACTGGCGTACTCGCCGGGCGTGGCCTACGCGTGCGAGGAGATCGTGGCGGATCCGTCCGCGGCCTTCCGCTACCCCGCGCGCGGCAACCTGGTGGCCGTGGTCAGCAACGGCACCGCGGTGCTGGGCCTGGGCGACATCGGCCCGCTGGCGTCCAAGCCGGTGATGGAAGGCAAGGGCGTGCTGTTCAAGAAGTTCGCCGGCATCGACGTCTTCGACCTGGAGATCAACGAGAAGAACCTCGACAAGCTGGTGGACATCATCGCCGCGCTGGAGCCCACCTTCGGCGGCGTGAACCTCGAAGACATCAAGGCCCCGGACTGCTTCTACGTCGAGCGCAAGCTGCGCGAGCGCATGAACATCCCCGTCTTCCACGACGACCAGCACGGCACCGCCATCGTCGTGGGCGCGGCGCTGCTCAACGGCCTGAAGGTCGTGGGCAAGGACATCACCCAGGTCAAGCTCGTGGCCTCGGGCGCCGGCGCCGCGTCGCTGGCCTGCCTGAACCTGCTGCTCAAGCTGGGCATGCCGCGCGAGAACATCTGGGTCACGGACCTCGCCGGCGTGGTCTACCAGGGCCGCACCGAGCTGATGGACCCGGACAAGGCCGAGTTCGCGCAGGAGACCTCGCTGCGCACGCTGTCCGAGGCGATCGAGGACGCCGACGTGTTCCTGGGCCTGTCCGCCGGCGGCGTGCTCAAGCCCGACATGGTGCGGCGCATGGCGACCAAGCCGCTGATCTTCGCGCTGGCCAACCCCACGCCGGAGATCACGCCCGAGGAGGTCAAGACGGTGCGCGACGACGCCATCATGGCCACCGGCCGCACCGACTACCCGAACCAGGTCAACAACGTCCTGTGCTTCCCCTACATCTTCCGCGGCGCGCTGGACTCGGGCGCCACGACGATCACGGTGGAGATGGAGATCGCGGCGGTGCACGCCATCGCCGAGCTGGCGCAGGCCGAGCAGAGCGAGGTGGTGGCCGCGGCCTACGCCGGCGCCAACCTGAGCTTCGGCCCGGAGTACCTGATCCCGAAGCCCTTCGACCCGCGGCTGATGATCAAGATCGCCCCGGCGGTGGCGCAGGCGGCGGCGGACTCCGGCGTGGCCTCGCGCCCGATCCAGGACATGGACGCCTACCGCGAGAAGCTGCAGCACTTCGTCTACGCCTCGGGCACGACGATGAAGCCCATCTTCGCGGTGGCCAAGACGGCGCAGGCGCGCCGCGTGGCCTACGCCGAGGGCGAGGAAGAGCGCGTGCTGCGCGCGGTGCAGATCGTGGTGGACGAGAACCTGGCGCGACCGACGCTCATCGGCCGCCCGGCCGTGATCGCGCAACGCGTGCAGAAGTTCGGCCTGCGGCTGGAGCAGGGCCGCGACTACGACGTGGTCAACATCGAGCACGACGAGCGCTACCACGACTACTGGCGCACCTATCACCAGCTGATGGAGCGCAAGGGCGTCACGGCGCAGTTCGCCAAGATCGAGATGCGCCGCCGGCTGACGCTCATCGGCGCCATGCTGCTGCACAAGGGCGAGGTGGACGGGCTGATCTGCGGCACCTGGGGCACCACGTCGATGCACCTGGTGCACATCGACGCACTCATCGGCCGGCGCCCGGGCGTCAACAACTACGCGTGCATGAACGCGCTGATCCTGCCGAACAAGCAGCTGTTCCTGGTGGACACGCACGTCAACTACGACCCCACCGCCGCGCAGCTCGCCGAGATCACGATCCTGGCCGCGGAGGAACTGCGCCGCTTCGGCATCGAGCCCAAGGCCGCGCTGCTGTCGCACTCCAACTTCGGCTCCAGCAACCAGCCCTCGGCCGTGAAGATGCGCGAGGCCCTGGCGCTGGTGCAGGCGCAGGCCCCATGGCTGGAAGTGGACGGCGAGATGCATGGCGACACCGCGCTGGACCCCAAGCAGCGCGAGGCGCAGATGCCGCGCAGCACGCTCACGGGCGAGGCCAACCTGCTGGTGCTGCCCAACATCGACGCGGCCAACATCGCCTACAACCTGCTCAAGACGGCTGCGGGCGGCGGCATCGCCATCGGCCCGATCCTGCTGGGCGCGGCCAAGCCGGTGCACATCCTCACGCCCTCGGCCACCGTGCGCCGCATCGTCAACATGACGGCGCTGACGGTCGCGGACGCCAACGCGCCGCGCTGATCCCGCGCAGCCCTTGCGCCGGCGCGGACGCCTGACCCGCGCCGCGCTTCCTGCGCCCGGTGCACCGCGACCGACATGCACGGTTCCGGTGCACCCGGGTGCGGAATCTTCACGCCTCCGCCCCTTATAGCCTTCGACTGCTGCTGCAATTTGAGGCAAAAACTTGAGCTTCCTTAGGGCTTTCGCTACCATCCTGCCTTTCGCAGATTTCAGGGTTATCCCGTGTCGAGGAGTGCTCAGCCGCAGCGACGGTGGTTCTTGCGCAAGTGGGGATTCGCTTTCGTTGCAGCCGCCGCGCTCTTGGGCAGCATGGGTTGGGAGCCGGCGTGGAGCCGGGCCCCGGCCGATGCGCCAGCCGCGCTGCAGGAGGTGCCGCTGTCGGCTTTGCCGGCATCGGCGCAGTCCACCGAACGGCTGATCCGCGCCGGCGGTCCCTTTCCCTACCAGAAGGATGGCAGCGTGTTTTTCAACCGCGAGCGGCTGTTGCCCGTGCGCGAGCGCGGCCACTACAGGGAATACACCGTGCCAACCCCCGGCCGCCGCGATCGCGGCGCTCAGCGCATCGTCTGTGGCGGCAAGCCGCCCACGAATCCTGAAGTCTGCTACTACACAAGCGACCACTACGCGAGCTTCAGCCGCATCGTGGCCGACCGATGACCGATTTGTGTGACTCCAGGAGGTAACGCGACCATGCTGTTGCAGACCGTCCGACCAAACATCGTCCAGTCGATACGCGCCTACCGCGTTGAGGATCTGATGCAGGCCGCCCAGGGCGCCGGCCAGCATTTCCTCCACGCCAACCTCGGCAATGCCCAGTCCAAGCAGGAGGTGCTGGAGAGCATCGCGCAGTCGTTCCTGTTCCCGGCGCATTTCGGCAAGAACCTAGATGCCCTCTACGACTGCATGACGGACCTGGTCCACAAGTCCGGCGCGCAGCCGGGCTTCGTGGTCGTCCTGGAGCAGCTGCCCGACAACCCGCGCTTCGACCGCGAGGCGCGCGAGCAACTACTGGACGTGTTCCGCGACGCGGCCGACTTCTGGGCCGAGCGGAAAGTCCCATTCAGGTGCTTCTATTCTTTTCAGTAGCCCGCTCCCAGGAAAACGGGTCATGGGAGCGGGCTACCGAGGTGGCCCCCACGGAAAAGCCGAAGGCCCTCACGAAGGCCCAGCAACAGGCGAATTTCGGTACCAACATGCCGCTCATGTGCAGCGCCTTCGACACGGCGATGTGGCGCAGCGCGGCCTGAGCTGAAGCACCCCGCTTCGGCACGGTCCCCAAAGGAAAAGCGACCCGAGGGTCGCTTTTTTCATTGGCCGCGCGTGGTCTCACCGTTCGCCCTGAGCCTGTCGAAGGGCAGGCCGCTCAGCAAGCGCTGCAGGGCTTCGACAAGCTCAGCCCGAACGGAACCTCACTTCGCCTCGGCTGGCGACAGCGCCGCCGCCAGCGCGACGTACTCGTCCACCGGCACTTCCTCGGCGCGGCGCTGCACGTCGAAGTCGCCGCTGAAGCCGCGCTGCTCCAGCCAGCGGCCCAGCGTGTTGCGCAGCAGCTTGCGCCGCTGCGAGAAGGCCACGGCCACGAGCTCCTGCAGCAGTGCCGTATCCAGCGCCGCCGGCTTCGGCCAGGGCAGCATGCGCACGATGGACGAGTCCACCCGCGGCGGCGGCTCGAAGGCCTCGGGCGGCACGTCGAACAGCGACTCCACCTGGTAGCGCCACTGCAGCATCACCGACAGCCGCCCGTAGTCCTTGCCGCCGGGCGCGGCGGCCATGCGGTCCACCACTTCCTTCTGCAGCATGAAGTGCTGGTCCAGCACCACGTCGGCTGCGGGCAGCAGGTGGAACAGGATCGGCGAGGAGATGTTGTAGGGCAGGTTGCCCACCACGCGCAGCGGCCCCTGTGCGGCGCGCTCGGCGGCCAGGGCGCGGAAGTCCACCTGCAGCACGTCGGACTCCACCACCGTGAGCTCCGGCCGCCGGCGCAGCCGCGCCGCGAGGTCGCGGTCGAGCTCCACCACCGTGAGCGCGCCGCAGCGCGCCACCAGCGGGTCGGTCATGGCACCCAGCCCGGGGCCGATCTCCACCAGCGGCTGCCCCGGGCGCGGGTCGATGGCACGCACGATGGCATCGATGACGGCCGTGTCGGACAGGAAGTGCTGCCCGAAGCGCTTGCGCGCGATGTGCTGTCCCATGCTCAGCGCGGGTTCTCGCGCATCTCGACGTAGGCGCGCGAGCGCAGCTCGCGGACCCAGTCGGCATACGCCTGGTCGAAGCGCTGCTCGCGCAGCGCGTCACGGGCGAGCTCGCGCAGTTGCTTGGGCTCCACCGCCACCTCGCGCCGCTCCAGCACCTGGATCAGGTGCACGCCGAAGCGCGAGACCACCGGCTCCGACAGCCCCATGAGCTGCAGCGCGTTCATGGCCTGCTCGAACTCGGGCACGAAGGAACCCGGCGAGGTCCAGCCCAGGTCGCCGCCCTGCGCGGCGCTGCCGTCCTGCGACTGCGCGCGCGCCACGTCCTCGAAGCGCGCCTTGCCGCTCTCGATCTGGCGCCGGTACTCGGCCAGCCGCTGCTTGGCCACCTCCGCCGACAGCTGGGCCGAGGGACGCAGCAGGATGTGGCGGGCGTGGGTCTGCGTCACGCGCAGCGTGGCGCTGTCGCGCTTGTCCTGCAGCTTGAGCACGTGGAAGCCGGCGCCGGTGCGCAGCAGCTGCGGCGCCACCTGCCCGGGCTGCAGGCCGCGCACCCGCTCCACGAACACGTCGGGCAGCCGCTGCGCGGGCCGCATGCCGATCTCGCCGCCGCGCTCGCGGTTGTCGTCCTGCGACACCTGGCGCGCCACGGCGGCGAAGTCCTCGCCGGCGAGCACGCGCTGCAGTGCCTGCTCGGCCTGCGCGCGCAGCTTCTCGACCTCCGCCGCCGGCGCGCCATCGGGCACCGGCACCAGGATCTGCGCGATGTTGTATTCGCTCTGGCCGCCCATCTCGCGGCGCTGCTTCTCGATGAAGGCGTCGATGTCGGCGTCGCTGATGCGGATGCGCTGCTGCAGCTCGCGCTCGCGCACCCGCTCGATCATGATCTGGTCGCGCAGGTTGGCGCGGAAGCGCTGCATGTCGATGCCGTCCTGGCGCAGCCGGTCGCGCAGCTGGGCCGGCGTGATCTGGTTCTGCGCCGCGACGCTGGCCACGGCACGGTCCAGCTCGGCCTCGTCCACGCGCGCGCCGTTGTCGCGGGCATGGCTCAGGATCACGCGCTCGTCGATGAGCGCCTCCAGCACCTGCTGGCGCAGCTGGTCCTCCGGCGGCAGCCGCTGCCCGGCGCGCGCGGCCTCGGCGCGGATGCGCGCCAAGCGCTGCTCGATCTCCACCGCCGTCACCAGTTCCTGGTTGACGACGGCCACGATGAAGTCCGCGGTGCGCGGTGCGCTGGCGGCGGCAAGGGCGGACGGTACCGGCGCCTGCAGCGCGCACGCCGCCAGCAGCCAGCCGAGCACGAGGGTCTTGGGCTTGCGAAACAAGGGTTCACTCACGATGGCTTGGGGGCGGCCGCGACCGGGCCCGGAAAGGCGCAGCCGCGGGCTGCGCAACGGCAAATCACTCATACGAAGCGGGCGGCGGCAGCGGCGCGACGTCCTCGCGCAGCAGCCGGTAGCCCGGGATATTGTCCCTGAGGACCTGCAGCGGGTTGGTGCCCAGCCGCGAAAGACCAACCAGCTCCAGTTGCAGCAGCAGCCGCGTGGTGGCCTCGGTGCGGCCGGTGGACAGCCTCTCGCCCACCACGCGGGCAATCCAGCAGCCCGCGTCGTACTCGAAGCCGACGATGGAATCGGTGACGCGGCTGTCGCGCACGCTGTAGAGCACGCGCCCGACGCTGAAGAGGCTGCCGCCGCCGCAGCTGCCGTTGCCGCTGCCGCCGCTGCCCTGGATCAGCGCGCCCGGTGCGCGCCCGTACACCGGCCACTGCCAGCCCGCCTCCAGCTGCTCGCTGAAGTCGCGCGTGAAGCGGTAGCGCAGGCTCAGCGTGCGGTAGGGCCCGGGCGAGTAGCGCGCGCCCAGCACCGAGCGCGACATGCGCCCCGTCGAGTGGTTGTATTGCAGCGAGCCGTCCAGGGCCCACAGCGGCGTCAGCCACGACGACCCCAGCAGCAGCAGGTCCGACAGCCGCTGCGTGATGGGCACGCCTTCGGGCGTGAGCTGCTGGTCGGAGAACTGCACGCGCTGCGCCACGCCAAAGCGCGCGAGCTCCTGGCCACCGGCCTCGTCCAGGAAACGCGTGGTGACGCCGGCGGTGAGCTGGTTGGCGTCGTTGACCCGGTCCACGCCCGAGAACACGTTCTCGCTGTAGAGCGAGGTGATGTTGAAGTCCTTGCCCGCCGTGTCGAACAGCGGCAGCGCGCCCTGTTCGCGGTAAGGCGTGTACACGTACAGCAGCCGCGGCTCCAGCGTCTGGCGCAGGTTGCGTCCCAGCAGCGTGGAGGCGCGCTCGAACACCAGCCCGGCATCGGCGCTGAAGGTGGGAATCACGCGCGAGGCGCTGGTGCGCCCGTCGCTCATCGCCTGGTCGGTGGCGTAGCTCGCCGCGTTGAAGGAGAGCTTGGGCGTGAACCAGCCCCAGGTCGCGCTGAACGGGCGGCTGAGCGAGCCCAACGCATGCCAGCGCGAGCCGGTGATGGTGCCGGCGGCGGCCGTGGGTGCGGCGCTGAAGCGGTTGAACTCGGTCTGCAGGTCCATCCGCAGCCCGCCGGCCAGCGCGCTGCCGCCCCGCACGCCGATTTGCGGCAGCCGCTCGTAGGGCGGGAGGATGCGGCCCAGCGGGTCCACGTCCTGCAGCACCTGCCAGCTCAGCGCGCGGGCATAGCCGGTCCACTGTCCGCCGGGCAGCCCGAAGCTGCCCAGGTCGCGGTCGGCGTTGAGGTCCACCGGCAGCAGCCGCGGCGTGAGGGTGGCGCCGGTGCGCGCGGACAGCAGCGAGGTCGAGCCGCGGGAGAAGTCCTTCCAGTAGTTGTCGTCCGACACCCGCACGCCGTCGAGCCGGTAGCCGAAGCCCGCGCCGCTGCCGCTGTGGTCGAAGCCCAGCGCCCAGCGCTCGCGGTTGGCCACCCGGTCATTGGGCAGCAGGCTGAAGTTCAGCCGCCCCTGGTAGGCCGGCTCCAGGTAACGGAACTCGCTGTTGAGGCCCGGGCCGCGGCGCGTGGACAGCGTGGGCGTGAAGGTGGCGTCGCGGTTGGGGGCGATGTTCCAGTAGTAGGGCACCGCCACGTCCAGGCCGCTGCGGTTGTCGATGTTGATGTTGGGCGGCAGCCAGCCCGACTTGCGCTCGCTCGACAGCGGAAAGCTCAGCCGCGGCGCCGCCAGGATCGGCACGCCCAGGAAGCGCAGCACGCCGCCGCGGGCGATGCCCTCGTTGGCGTCCAGGTTCAGCTCCACCTCGTCGGCCGACAGCAGCCACGCCGGCGCGCCTTCGCCCTCGGGCGTGCAGCTGGTGTAGGTGCCCTGGGTGATGCGCGCGCGGTTGGGGCCCAGGAAGTCGATGCGCTCGGCCTGCCCGCCGGCCTGCGTCAGGGCCAGGAAGTACTCGGGCTCCAGCACGAAGCCCTCGCGGGTGTCGAGCTGCAGCTGCAGCTCCTGGCCCTTGAAGCGGTTGCCTTCCTGCTCCACCCGCAGGTTGCCGCGGGCCTTGAGCAGCTGCTGGTCCTGGCGGAAGTTGACCTGGTCCGCCCACACGTGCAGGTTGCCCTGCTGCAGCTCGACGTTGCCCTGCGCCTCCATCTCCACGTCCGGGCGCCCGCCGATGCGGTCGGCCTGGACCTCCACCGGGCCGCCCTCGGGACCGATCTGCGTGCGCCGCGGGCCGGCGGCTGGGGGAGCGACCAGCGCCGGGGCCGAGCCCCGGGCGGAAGCGGGCGTCACTGCAGCCGGAATGCCGGCTGCGGCCGGTGCCGCGGCGGAAGC
>JAEYPG010000002.1 GCA_023410975.1 Pseudomonadota bacterium | reverse complement strand
GTGCGCACCCAGGGCGGCAGGCCGGCGCCGCGCTGCGCCAGCGTGGCCAGCGCGTTGCCGCTGAGGCTGTCCTGCGCGTGCAGCAGGTCGAAGCGGCCGGCCGCCAGCAGCGCGGGCAGGCCCGACTCCAGGCCGGCGATGCGCTGCGCCACCTGCGCCACCAGGTCGCCCGAGACGTGCTGCAGCGGCACCAGCGCCACCGGACAGGCGACGCGCCGGAAGAGCTGCTGGCCGGGCTCCGCCGGGGCGATGACGGTGACGGCGTGGCCGCGCGCGGCCAGCGCCTCGGCCAGCTCCAGCGTGTGCACCACGCCGCCGCGCGGCAGCACCGAGTGCGTCAGCAGCGCGATGCGCAGCACAGCGCTCATGCCATCCTCCGCCCGGTCATGAAGCCTTCGTCGGCCAGATTCCACAGCTCGGCCTCGCGCGGCGCGCCGCTTTCGGGATCGGCCAGGGACAGCAGCACGCGCTGGCTTGCGGTGACCTCGCCGATGTCCTCGCAGGCGATGCCGCGCGCCGTGAAACGCAGCGCCGCGGCGGCAGCGTGTTCCGGCCGCACGCTCAGCAGGTAGCCGAAGCTGGGAAAGGCGCTCAGCCAGCGCAGCCGCGCCACTTCAGCCGCCTCGCCGCCGTCGTGCCACGCCGGCACCTGGGGCGGGCGCGGCAGCCGGTCCAGCGCGATGCGCGCTCCCATGCCGGCGCACTCCAGCAGCATCAGCGCGGTGCCGAGCACGCCAGCCATGCTGATGTCCTTGCCGGCGTCGCACAGGCCGTCCTCGGCCAAGGCGGGCAGCAGCGCCAGGTCCGCGCGCAGGCGGGTGGACGGGGCTTCGGTGGAGGCGTTCCAGAAGGGATATGTGCCGTGCCAGTGGCCGCGCAGGTCCACCGCCATCAGCAGCCGGTCGCCCGGGCGCGCGGCGAAGCTGGAGATCAGCCGTCGGGCATGGCCCAGCACGGCGACCGCCAGCTGCGCGCCGGTGCTGCGCAGGTTCGTATGGCCGCCTACCAGCGGCACGGCGTAGCGCTCGCAGGCGGCACGCATGCCGGCGATGACCTCGGCGGCATGCGCCTCGTCGCCGCTCCACAGCGCATCCACGACGGCCACGGGGCGCCCGCCCATGGCCGCCACGTCGCTGAGGTTGACCATCACGGCGCTGTAGCCGGCGAACCAGGGCGAGGCCTGGACGAAGTCCTGCACCAGGCCCTCGATGGCGAGCAGCTGGTAGCCACCGGCGCCGTCGGGCAGCGCGGCGCAGTCGTCGCCGTTGGGCACGGCGGTGGCCGTGCCGCCAGATGGTTCCTCCAGCCGGCGCAGCACGGCGGCGATGTCGCCCTTGTGCTGGAAGCCGCGGCTGGCGCGCAGGGCGGCGACCAGGGCCTGGAGATCAGCCATGCCGCGCTCCCCGGATCGCCCCTTGCGCCAGCACGAAGCCCGCGTAGGGCGTGGCGCAGGGCGGGTAGTGCGCGAGGTCCGCGCGCATGAGCGCGTGGGCGCGGCCGTGCAGCGTGAGCTCGTCCCGCACCTGCCAGCGCAGGCGGCGGAACAGCGGGACGTTCTGCGCCTGCACATGGGCCAGGAACTCGCTGCAGCCGCAGGCGTGCGCGCTGCTGACCGCCAGGCGGATCAGCGTGCTGCCGAGCTGGCCGTGCCGGCGCCAGTCGTGCCGCACCGCCAGGCGCGATCCCCACCAGCGGCCCGGCGCCTCCTCGTGGATGCGCACCGTGCCGACCACCTCGTCGGGCTGCCCGCCCCAGCACGAAAGCGCCACCAGCAGCCGTGCGCTGGGCTCGTGCAGGTCGATGGCGTCCAGGTCGTCGCCGCTGAACAGGCGCTGCTCCTGGCAGAACACCTGGCGCCGCAGCGCCAGCGCCTGGGCCTGCATCCAGGGCCCGCTGGCCCACTGGATGCGGAACTCCTGCGGCTCGAAGGCGTTGGGCAGCTCGCACCAGGGCGGCAGCGCCGCGGCGGCGGGGTCGGAGAACGTGGCGAGGCTCATGCGCGCGCTCCCGGTTCAGGCCGCCAGCGGCGCCTCGTAGCGCGACAGCGTGGAGCAGGCGGCGCAGCGCCCGCAGCCGGCCTTGATGTCGCCGGCGCTCAGGCCCGCCTCGGCCACCAGGCGGCCCAGCGGCTCCAGCACGCCGCGCATGAACTCCGCCGGCGGCGCGGGGTAGTCCTCCAGCGGCGTGCCGCTGATGGGCACGAAGGGCACGACGAAGGGATAGACGCCCAGCTTCAGCAGCCGCTCGCTGGTGGCCAGCAGCGTCTCGGCCGAGTCGCCCAGCCCGGCGAGCAGGTACGTGGACACCTGCCCGCGGCCGAACACCGCCACAGCGGCCTCGAAGGCGTCCCAGTAGCGCTGCAGCGGCACCTCGGCCTTGCCGGGCAGGATGCGCTGGCGCAGCGCCTCGCCGACGACCTCCAGGTGCATGCCCAGCGTGTCCACGCCCGCGTCCTTCAGGCGCTGGAACCAGGCGTCGGTGTCGGGCGGCTCGCACTGGGCCTGCAGCGGCAAGTCCACCGCGGCCTTCACCGCCTGCGCGCTCTCGCACAGCACGCGCGCGCCGCGGTCCGGCGTGGGCGGCGTGCCGGTGGTCATCACCATGTGCTTCACGTTGTCCAGCTCCACGGCGGCCCGGGCGACTTCGGCCAGCTGCTGCGGCGTCTTGCGGGCGATGGTGCGGCCCGCTGCCAGCGACTGGCCGATGGCGCAGAAGCGGCAGGCCTTGCGCCGGCTCTCGTAGCGGATGCAGGTCTGCAGCACCGTGGTGGCGAGCACGTCGGCGCCGTGCAGCGTGGCGATGTGGCTGTACGGAATGCCGTCGGCCGTGCTGCGGGCGTAGAAGCGCGGCTGCGAGGGGAAGGCGACGGTCGCGATCGGGATGTGGCCGCGGCGCAGGGTGCTGCGCCCGTCGGGCCCGGGCGCGTCGGCCACGAAGGGCGAGGAAAACGCGGTGGCGGTGTGCACCGGCACCATGAGCGTCATGCCGTCCACCGTGACGGCCTTGTGGTCCGAAGGCCCGGCGCCGCCCCGGCGGCTGGGCGCGCCGCTGCCCGGATCGAGCAGCCGCAGGCCCTGCGACTGCAGCTCCGTCATCAGGCGGCGCGTGGCGGCTGGGTCCTGGAGGGCGGGGGACGGGGTGAGGGCGAAATTGGTCATGGTGAGTCCTGGAAGACAGGTCGGCGTGATTCCTGTTGTCCGTTCGCCCTGAGCTTGTCGAAGGGGCTGCAGGCCAGTTGGCTGACAGGGCTTCGACAGGCTCAGCCCGAACGGGAAACCTTCAGGCCACGCGCCGCAGCGCGTCGGCCGGGGCGAGGGGCAAAGAGGCAGGCGATTCATCCGGCGCCGTAACGCCCACGACCTGGGGCGTCGGCGCGCGCAGCGGCTGCGTGGTGGCGGCCGGCTCGCGGTGGATGGCCAGGCTCAGCAGCTCGGGGCGGGCGTAATGGCCCACCGAGTC
>JAEYPG010000723.1 GCA_023410975.1 Pseudomonadota bacterium | reverse complement strand
GTCCTCCTCCTTCACAGGGAAGGCCTTGTAGCCGGCGCGCTCCCCCACCTGCCCCAGGGCGGCCACGTCGGGCTCGCGCGCCGCCAGCACCACCTCGGCCTGCTCGGTGGCAAGGTTGACGCTGGCGGAGATGACGCCCGGCTGGCGCGAGAGCACGCGCTCCACCCGCGCGCTGCAGGAGGCGCAGGTCATGCCCTCCACGCGCAGCCGCACCGACTGCTCGCTGACGCGGTAGCCCGCGCGCTGCACCGCCGCGCGCAGCGCCTGCAACGGCACCGGCGCCTCGGCCTGCACGCTGGCGGCCTCGGTGGCGAGGTTGACGCTGGCCTGCCGCACCCCGGGCACCGCGGCCAGCGCCTTCTCCACCCGCGTCACGCAGGAGGCGCAGCTCATCCCTTCAATGGGCAGCGAACACACCGCCATGGCGTTGGAAGCACTCATGCCGGGGATTGTGTCGCGCGGACGCTTTCAAGAAGCCGTCAGGCCCTTGGCGCTCCCCGGACGGCTTGACATGCAGCAAGCGGGCAGCAGGTGCATTGGCAACCGTTTGTCACCCCAGCCGCAGCACCCGCCCGTCCCCGTTGTCCGTGAGCAGGTAGACGCGCCCGTCCGGCCCCTGGCGCACGTCGCGGATGCGCTCGCCCAGGCCCGCCAGCAGCCGCTGCTCGCCCGTGACACGCTCGCCGTCGAGCGTGAGCCGCAGCAGCCGCTGCGCCTTGAGCGTGCCGATGAGCAGGCTGCCCTTCCAGCCGGGGTAGCGGTCGCTGGTGACGAAGGCCATGCCGCTGGGCGCCACCGAGGGCACCCAGGTGCGCAGCGCGAGAGCGACGTCGGCGCGGGTCTCGCCCTGGCCGATGGCGGCGCCGCTACCGTACTCGCGCCCGGCCGTGACCACCGGCCAGCCGTGGTTCCTGCCGCCCGTGACCACGTTGAGCTCGTCACCGCCCTGCGGCCCGTGCTCGTGCGCCCACAGCGCGCCGGTGGCGGGATGCAGCGCCGCGCCCTGCACGTTGCGGTGGCCCCAGCTCCAGATCTCCGGCCGTGCCCCGGACCGGCCGAGCAGCGGGTTGTCGCGCGGCACCGAGCCGTCGGGGGCGATGCGCACGATCTTGCCGAGGTGGTTCGAGAGGTCCTGCGCGTCGTCGCGGCGCGAGAAGCGGTCGCCGAGGGTGATGAAGAGGTTGCCGTCGCGGCCGAACACCAGCCGGCAGCCGAAGTGCGCGCTGCTGGCGACCTTGGGCTCCTGGCGGAACACCATCTGCACCTCGCGCAGCCGCTCGCCATCGAGCACGGCGCGCGCCACGGCGGTGCTGTTGCCGCGGCCGTTGGGCGCGGGCTCGCTGAAGCTGAAGTAGAGGGCGCGGCTGGACGCGAAATCGGGCGCGGCCACCACGTCCAGCAGGCCGCCCTGCCCGCCCGCGTCCACGGCCGGCACGCCCTGCAGCGGCGCGCCCGGACGCCCATCGGCCACCACGCGCAGCCGGCCGGCCTTCTCGGTCACGAGCATCCGCCCGTCGGGCAGGAAGGCCAGGCTCCAGGGCCGCTCCAGGCCGCGCGCGACGGTCACGGCCTCAGGCTCTTCGCCCTGCGCGCGCAGCGAGGGCACGGCGCCCAGGCCGCCGAGCAGCGCGGCGCCCAGCAGCGTGCGGCGGGTGGGACAGGAGATGTCGGTCTTCATCGGCGGTGCTCCGGCAAGGTCAGAAGCGGACGATGGTGCGCCGGGGCACGCGCGGCCGTGGACGGCGGGGGCATGCAGGGCACGGCACGGCCTCAAGGAGCGCGCGCCGCCGTGGCGGTACCGTCCCGCCGCGCCGGGGGCGCTTGATCCAGCGCAAGCGCGGCGGAACGGCAGCTTCCTAAATTGGCCTGGTCCGGGGCCGGCACGGCGATCGACCATGACACGAAGCACCCGATCGCCACGCCGGCCCGATCCAGAACCTGTTGACGAGGGAAACCTTCACATGAGCCCCATTGCTTCCATCCTGCTGCACGTCGATCCCTCGCCGCGCTGCGCCGCGCGCATTGGCGTGGCCTCGGCGCTGGCCAAGCGGCTGGATGCCACCGTGACCGCGCTCTACACCGCCGCGCCGCTGCTGCCCGGCGCCCGCCGGATGCTCTCCGAAGGCCAGGGCCTGGTGCTGGCGCCGGCGCTGGATGCCGAGCGCCGCGCCCAGGCGCGCGCGCTGTTCGACAGCGCCGATGCCGGCGCGCTGGTGCGCTGGGCCGAGACCAGCGCCGACCAGCCGCTGGTGCCCTCCTTCGTGCGCCAGGCGCTGGTGCACGACCTGGTGGTGCTGGGCCAGTTCGACCGCGAGGACGCGGCCGGCCCGGGCGTGCCGGCGGACTTCGTGGAGACGGTGGCGCTGGACAGCGGCCGCCCGGTGCTGTCGGTGCCCTACGCAGGCCGTTTCACCGACGTGGGGCAGCGGGTGCTGATCGCGTGGAAGCCCACGCGCGAGTCCGCGCGCGCCGTGGCCGCGGCGCTGCCGCTGCTGCAGGAGGACGCCGAGGTGCACGTGGCGAGCTGGGGCAGCGACCCGCACGAGCTGGAGCCGCTGCTGCGCCGCCACGGCATCGAGGCCGAGTACCACCGCGAGGGCCCGGCGCCGCACGAGATCGGCGACGCGCTGCTGTCGCTGGCGGCCGACGTCAGCGCCGACCTGCTGGTGATGGGCTGCTACGGCCACAGCCGCGCCCGCGAGCTCATGCTCGGCGGCGCCAGCCGCACCGTGCTGCAGTCCATGACGGTGCCGGTGCTGCTGGCGCATTGATGTGATGCCTGGGCCGCCTCTTTATGAGGCAGCCTCGGCCAACCGTTGACGAATCAAGCACTTGCGCGCGCTGTGGGCAGCCGGCGCACAGACTTGTCCACAGAAGGTGGGGACAGGCGCCAGCGCAAAGCCTCCTGTTACAGGTCAGCAAAGAAATGGGAGCCACGGCGCAATATTCAGTCGATTGCTGCTTTTTTCAGCACGGCAATTGACGCCCTGGTATTTCAAGCACTTAGCGGCGGTTTAGGCAGCGCGCCCACAGAGTTGTCCACAGAGGATGGGGAAACCCTGAGACGGCAATTGCAGTCTGGCAGTATCAATTGACGGTTTTATTTCAGCCGTCGCCGCTGCCATAAGGACGGGTCAATATTTCCAGGTTGTGCCCGTCCGGGTCGTTCCAATACAGGCCGCGGCCACCGTCGCCGTGGTTGATCTGGTTCAGGCGCCGGTGTCCCGGGTCGGCCCAGTACGGCAGCCCGCGCGCGCGGATGCGCTCGAAAACCAAGTCGAATTCGGCCTCGCTGAGCAGGAAGGCGTAATGCTCGACCAGCGGCACGTCGTCGCTGTCCAGGAAGTCCAGCGTCACGCCGTTGGCCAGTTCCACGCCGTGGAAGGGCCCGAACCGCACCGGCTCGCCCAGCCCCAGCAGCTCCGCCAGGAAGCGCGCCGACGCGGCGGCGTCTCGGGCGTGGACGATGGTGTGGTTGAGCTGGATCGCCATGGCGCTTCTCCCGCACGGCAAGGATTGCCCGCCGTGCCATGCTAGGCGCGCGCCGGAAGCCCTGGCGCCAGCAGTCGCTTGGGCGATGTCTTCAGAAAATCGACGCCCAAGGCAAAACAGCCTGCCGTGTTTCCACTGCAGGCTGTCCGCGATTATTTTGGTGGGCCCTGTAGGATTCGAACCTACGACCAACGGATTAAGAGCCCTTTGAGCCGATCTCATCCAGCGAAGCACTTCGCTTACAAGTCAACGACTTACAAGCGATTTACCCCCGACGAGTGACGATCCGATGTGTTCAGAACGTGACCAGACGCGCTGCAGGCGACCGGAGCACGACCAGCGGCCATCAAGACCCGCCCCAGTGCATCGAGCGCCGCAAGCCAGCCATCGACGCGAAGCATCGAAGCCCACCAAGAAGCAGGCACGATGGACGCTCTGCAGACAATGGACCGGTGACGCGTCCGGTTCATCGGGTGCCAATCTGGTCGGGTGATTGAGCCTCCCAGCCACCTCATAGCGGCGACCATTCCGCGCGTCTCGGCAGAGGATTCAGGGGTTGCCTGGAAGCGCATCGGTTGCCGGCGATACCGCTCGGGGCCTGGTCCAAACGCCGGTCCCGCAGCGGTAAGACGTTCTCGCTGAAAGGCGATCACAAACACACCAGCCGGACCACCGTTCAGTCATCGCGACGGAAGAGCTTCATGCCTTCCGACGATTACCCTCCTCCACTGGGTCCAGCGCTACTGATAGTCGCTTGCCAAGTCGCCACGGTATAGGCCAGCAACGTCCTGAGCTTGGGCCACTGCTAAGCGAACGTCAGCCCGCGTCAGGTCGAGTACACGGAGCTTCTTGTCTACCTCGGCAACTGCCTCGACTCGGCGGTACACGTCGGCGTGCGCTGCGGCGTACTCGGCTAAGCCTTGCAGCTTCGGCAGAGCATCGGCCAAGTGATGGCCGTGTGGATCGACGATATCTGCAACGATGGTCCCGTCCTGCTGTTTGGCGAAAAAGACGAAGTCGGGTCGGACGATCTTGTACTGATCGCTGACCCGGTAAGCCACGCCCAGCGACGACTGGCCGGGCTGCTGCGGGTTGCGGTACCAACAGATGAAGCCTGCGCGCTGGGTTTCAGCGGCAATCACCGCCCGTTCCCAGCTGTTCAGCTCGGCTGGGTAGTTGCCCTCGGCATCACATAGCAGGTGATCGCGGTACGTCGGCAGCGGCGTGACTGTCTCGTGCTCCAGCGTGGAGGTCGGTTCGTCTCGGCCCTCCGGCCTGACAAGGTCCGAGTCCTGTGGCTCGGTGCTCATTTCCCTGACCAATCGGTACTCCTCCTGGCGGGCGTCCGACAGGCCTTTGATGGCCACACGGAATTTCGACAACCAGGCCTTGGCGATCTTGTCCGCTTCCTCGTCCAGGTGCGCCTGCAGTTCAGGCAGCAGGCCCAGCGCGGCAATGACGACACGGGCTTCGTTCAGAGCCTCCAGATACTCCTCGCCGTCCTCCTCGCCAGCTTGCCGCAGTGCGAGCGCTGCGGTGTAGGTGCGCGCGACGTCCGGGGTGATGACACGCGCCGCACGCCGGAAGGCGTCGTCGATCACCGCCATGTCTGCCTCTTCCCAGAACTGATTGAAGGTCTTGGCTCGGCGACGCATGTCGGCCACCAGCGACTGACCTTCGACTTTCATCACCGCTTCTCGATGGGCGGCGATCTCATCGCGCCAGCGCGCCTGCGCGGCGTCCAGCACCTTGTGAAGCTCAGCATGGGCCTTCTTGCCTGCATCCGGCAGCAAGTTGTCGATGGCAAGTTCATGAGCCAAGGCAGTCAGCCGTCGGGGCGGTCGCGCGCCACGCTGTGGACGAGTCTGGCTAGGCAACGACTCGAACTTGTGCCACACCGCTTCTGGAACGTTGGGGTTTGGTGTCATCGTCGCCGGGTTGACGAGCACGCGCCCCGCTTGGGGTTGGTCGTTGTCGTTCTCGTCCCCGCTGCTGCTGCCCTTCATAAGCGCATCAGCCACAGCGGCCGCGGTCTTAGGGTCGAACATGGGCAGCAGGCACTGCACAGTGTTCAGCTGGTCGTGGCCCGGGATGCGGCGGGCCAACGGCGTGCGCACCATACGGCCCAGTAGCTGCGTGATGTGGGTGCGGTCCGACGCGGCGCGGAAGGACACCATAACCTCTGCGCGGGGGCAGTCCCAGCCCGTGCTGATGGCGTCCTTGGCCACCAGCACGCGAACCCAAGTTGCGTCCTGCACACGCTCTGGCGAGATGTAGGGCACGGCGTAGGGGCCGAACTGCTGCGTAGTGTGCTCACCGAAGACATGGGCAACGCAGTCGCTACGCAGATCCGGGTACTGCTGAAAGATTGTCGCCAGCGCCTTGCCGATGTCCTTGGGGTCCGGCGTGTTCGGTACCTGCAGCACCATCAGCGGTACCACGGTCTGCGCCTCGCCCTGCCGCTGCGCGTAGTCTGTCCAGGCCTGCGTTGCTTCCTTGAGCTTGTCGGCCGCCCGCCGAACGATCACAGTGTCGAACTTCTCGCCGTCCTTCGGGATGTCCAGAACGATCGTGTCTTTGAGCAGGCCGGAGTCCTGCACCTTCTGCGCGTCTACCACCACGTTGGGCAGAGTGCCGCGCCCCTGCGCGCCGGCCATCGCCTGGTTGAAACGATCCACTGTTGCCGAGATGCCCCATACAACGGGAACGCCCGGCACCCCATGCATGCCGTTGATCAGCCGCAGCACCAGCGTGGCCTTGGCGTTCTGCACAGCCCTCGTCGGGCTGCCCATGCCACGGTGCGCTTCATCAAGCACCAGGTACAGCGTCAGCGCCGGATCTTCGATCGTGTTGCGGATCGTGTCCCAGATGGTGTACGCGTGCATGTCCGGACGGGACTCGGGAAACAGCCCACCGTCTTCGTCACCCTCGAAGCCACGCACCAGCAAGCTGTTCTTGCCCAACTTTTGAGTGTTCAGGAAGTAGATCTTCCGTGGCTCAAACTTCGGCCGGTTGAATGTGGTTTCGATCACCACCAGATCGCTGGGCGGTACGCGGTCAGAGGCTTCCATCAGCCTGAAGCGCGTCTGCTCGTTCAGTGCTGGGTCATCGCTAAACCAGATCACCACAGCGCCCGGGTCAGCGTCAAATTCGTACTCGTCGGCACCGTAGAACAACGCCTCGAAGACGGCTGCCGCCATCACAGTCTTGCCCGCGCCGGTGACCGCGGTCAGCGAGAAGGCATGCTTATCTGCGTCCTCGTGCCAGCGCCTGCGTGCCTTCTTCAGGTTGGTCAGAGCATCGCGTACCGCGTCGGTCTGGTAGTCCTTCAGCGTGAACTTCATGCCTTACTCCCCGTTGGCAAAGCTGAAATTAGTCAGGTACGACTCATACAACCGTACCGGCTCAACCCGGCTAGGCAGGTGGCGTGTGATGGCCTGAAAACGCCGTTCGTCGTCGGTCACGATGTAGGCGATGCGCAGCCCATCGGCCGTTGCAACGGCCTTGCAGAAGGGCGCAGCGCTGTCCACATCCACTAGCAGGCCGTAGGCCTCCACTACTGCCCAGCCAGCTGCTGGCAGTTGGTCGATGCGGCGCCCGCGGCTGCCGGCGCGCAGCCACAGTAGCGGCGCGATGCGGGCAAAAGCCGCGTGGTGGCTGACGGCCACCGGCGTTTCGTAGGTCAGCGTGAAGAACTCGGCGTTCTCCTCGAAACCCTCCGCCATCGGGAACTCATCGGTGAACTTGTAGTCGCCCTGGATCGGCTGCCCGTCCGGGGTCTGGCCTGTAATCGCAGCGGCTACTCGCGGCTTGGTGATGTAGTCACAGATGCCCCATCGGTCCCACTCTGGGTCGCCGGGTCTTAGTCCCTTCTCAAGCAGTGCGAACTGCTCTGCAGCGGCAACCTCGTTATTGGTTACCAAGATAGCTTGACGAGCGCCAGAGTCTTGCCTGTTCAAGCGCATTACGGCATGTGCTGTAGTACCTGAACCAGCGAAAAAATCGAGAACGACTGCAGCCGGCTTTTTCTTTATGAAAAATCGAAGGGCGTCTTCAACAGCGTAGGGAGATTTTGGATATGGAAATCTTCTGCCAGGAAGCAACGCTTTTAAGACGCCAGCACCATACTCGCTGGCGCTGTGGGAAATCATATTCCAAGTTGTTGTTGGACTCCGCGTGCCAACTTGATCCGCAAATTCAAGTATGAGTGCGCCTTCGGCATCTTTGCCTGTGGCGATAACCTCACCCGATTGCAGCATCGCACGAATGCCCCGCTGCAAATAGTAGACGGCCCGCAGCCTTGTTTTCGGGTCGCGGCGCCCGAACTTTACGTGACCCATCTTAATGTAGTCCCTGAGGGAGTCGGGGTTTAACCGCCACATTAATTCCTGGCCGTTTTGATCGATTGGCCAGATGGCAACCGTTCCCCTTGGGGGTTCGATAGTCTCGGGCTTGACAGATAGCTCTGGAGGCTCACCTGCTGAGTGAAACGCCCCTGTTCTAGCATCGAGATAGATAGGGTAGAACATGCTGGGAATACGTTCCCGCCGGCTACCCTCGCCATTACGCATGAGACCCGCCCAGCGAACCTCGCGCGCGTCCACCTTATCGTCACGCAGCATGTCTGAGCGCCAAGGCACTACTGCAGCGCTGCCGAAATAAACGAAGAAAATATACTCATCAACCCGACTAAATCGACCAGCACGAGACGATCCTTTGGGGTTGATAACGCTGCTTACCATCTGTATTTGTGCTTCTGGGAAAGTCTGCTCAAGCAACAATCCCAAGCGCAAGTACTCTTTCTCGTCGATCGTGGCGATGAGGACTGACTCTTCTGGGTTCAACAGAGCCTTTGCAACCTGCAGGCGACGTTCAAGCATAGCCAGCCACTTGCTGTGGCGGTACAGGTCGTCACCCTCGACGTAGTCGTTGTTGTACTTCCAATCCTTTGCCCCGGTGTTGTACGGCGGGTCAATGTAGATCACGTCTACCTTGCCGCGGTGCGTGTAGGTCAGCGCCTTTAGGACGTGGTAGTTCTCGCCATTGATAACTGTGTGGCATGGTTTGTCGCCGCCGCGTTCCACGCGGCCTGTACTCACCAGTCCCGGGTAAATCGGATCGCGGAACGCAGCCACTACCACCAAGTCGCCCAGTGCCACAACGTGGGTTTCCGGTTGCGGCGTGCCCAACAACTCCAGATCGGCCACCTTGCCTTGGCCGGACCTATGAATGCGCGTCACTCGCCAAAGCCGGGTGTCGCCTTTGGCGGTGGTACCACGTCCAGGCAGCACGCGTACCTTGTCACCCTTGCGCACCGGACGCTGGGGGAGTTCCACCGCTTCGGGGCTGTGTCGCTCGAAGTTCAGGCCGAAGGGCAGGCGTGCCGATAAGACCCTGAATTCACGCTCCAAATCAGCCCCTAACTGTGCGTCCTTGCTCTTGGCGTGCGCGATCAGATCTGTCAGTCGGGACATCGGCTTATTTCTCCCCTTGCTCGAAGTTTTCTTACGTCGTTCGGTGTAACGGCGCGCATGTTAGGCGACGCTATCGACTTGCCCACCAAGCATTCGCCAAGGCCTAGCTGCAACGGGCTCCACCACCTACGTCTACCCAGATTGTGGGACTGAGCCGGATGACGACCATGTGCGAGGCGTGATAGCGGCAGCGGCCGGTGGTATCTGGAGAGTTCCGCTGGCCAGAGACTCATGGGATGAGCCAACGTCAGTGACATTGCTGTCGAAGTCGGGCCGGCGCCACACACGCAAGCCCGAGCATGACCGTCGTCAGCTCACCGGCAAGAGGAAGCGCATCACCTCCAGGCCCGGGAATCGCGCCTTCATGGCGTTTAGAAACTTCATGACCTCGTCCGAGGCCAGCACCACGCCCTCATTGAGCAGTGCCCGGCCGGCATTCTTCACCGCGCTGAGCTTGGTGGTGTAGCCCTGCTCGGTCAGCCAGTCAGCCAGCTCTCGCTGGCTCATGTCTGCGCCATCAAGCCCCCATGCGCGCCGCACGTAGGCCACCAGGAAGGTCCGCAGGGCGATCCCAACGTGCCCGGTATCGGTCTTGTAGACCCGGCCACCAGCACCCCGCGTCGCGCCACCGGCACTACCCGCGGCGCCGCCGGCATGGGCTTCGCGGGCGGCGGTTGCACGCCTGCGGTTGCCCTCATGGTGAGCAAGGAACGCCTGCCAGTCACCCCAGTCGGCCATCGACTTCAGGCAGCGCGTCTCGCGCCATTTATCGAAGAGCACTCGTACCCTCGCTCCCTCTTCGGCCGTCTGCCACGGCACCGTATCGAAGGCCAGATGCTCGACCCCGGCGCAGGACACGACCTCCATCCGCGGGTTCACGGGCCGGCGCTTGAAATCGAAGTCCAAGTTCACCCTCACATCGACAGGCTCGTTCAACTGCAGGTCCCAGTTATTGGTCAGCTGCTCGCGCATCGACATGAAGGACTGGCGAGGCAGCTTCTGGCCGGGCTGGCGGTTGAGGAACAGATCGATCATGTAGGCGTTCTCATCCTCGACGCCCCGAGGGGGCTTCACTCCCGCCTTGGCCGTCACGAACTTGTGCGCGCCATCGGCCTCGCCGGTGAGTTGCCCACGGGTACGCATCGCTACCACCTGCATCACCTGATGTTTTACCTCCAGCATCGACGTGCCCGGGGCCACGCGAGCCAGCAGCCCCTGAAAGCGCTGACACATCTCACCAGTAAGGTCCAGTTGCTCCAACGGCACGTCAAGCAGGATGCCGTCAGTGGTGGCCGACACGACGTGCGCCGTCGGCGGCAGCTTCCACAGGATCTCGCCCAGCACCGCGCGCACGAAGCCGCAGACCAGCGCGGCCACGGCAGCCTCCGACACCGGGGATGGACCGATGGTGACGCTGCCCATCTCGCGCGGCCCGAAGGTCCGCTTGTTCTTGAAACCTTGCCCCGTCTTGCCATACAGCGAATTGAAAAGCAGCTTGGCGAACTCGAAGGGCAGCGTCTTGCGCCGGAACTTCCCGCGTAGTTCCCGCATGAAGATCACGAAGCTCTCGTAGGTCCGGTAGCCTTCGTCGCCGTGGTGGGGCGGCGGGAACGCCATGTCCCGCGGCACGTCGAAGCCAGCGTCACTGTCGCGCTCCAGCAGCAATTCCTCGTCATCGTCCAGCTCGGCTTTGATCGGCCGCCCGGAGCCCTTCACCAGCTGGCTCTGCCGAAAAACTTCCTCCCGGGCCATCCACGGGATGATGACCCCGTACTCGATCTGAATTTCAGCGCCCATCTGCCGGGCCAGCTCGATCTCCGGCGCCGTGCAGATGCTTTCGCCGCTGAGGGGAAAATACAGGCCACGGTTGTCCACCGCCACGGGCAAGCAGGGGAAGCGGGTGTCGGCAGGAAATCGGAAGCGGACGTGCGCGAAACCGGCCACATGCCCGCTGTAGCGCTCGACGTCGTGACAGGTCTGCGCCCGGCGGTAGTCCAGCACCAGGGGGTAGGCCATGCCGGTGCCATAGGCCGCGGCCAAATCGAGGTCGAAGTAGCGCTGTCGCCGCGTGGGGCCGAACGTGAAACTCTCATTACGCCCACCCTGGTAGGCATCGGCTAGGAACGTCTCCCACCAACCACGCGCCCGCCGGGGCACTCTCTCCGTCTTCGTCACGGCCCGCCCAGTGCGCTTGTTCCAGATCTGCTTGCACTTGCGCTCGTAGTTCAGCACCACGTCCAGATGCGCGCCGTCTTTGCGGATGCACAGCTGCGCCAGGCGCACAGCCAGGCCACCCACGGTGGCGGCCAGCCCCTTGATGCCGAGGTACCGGTCGGAGAACCAGTAGACCCACAGCAGGTACCACACGGCGATCTCTGCATCTCTGAGGCCGTAGGCCTTAAAGAGCTCGGGCTGCTCCTTCTGGAGACGGCCCATGTCATCCTTCGCGTAGCCCTTGGGCAGCTCGATCTTCTCGATGCCCAACCACTGCCCCAGCGACGCCAGCGAGGTGCCGGGAGGGCCCAGCCGGCTGGAGTCCACCAACCGGACGCTCAGGACGCGGGGATCGAAGGCGTCCCCAACGATGCAGCGATAGCGGTCTTTGAGCCGTTCTTGACGGTCGAGTTGCATGGGCAACTCGATGTGGGCGGCCCCCTTGACTGACGCAAGGGTGCCGCCCACACCGTCAAGCTGTTGGCGGAACTTGCGGAAGTCGGAGAAGACGGTGATGTCGGCGCGCGTGAAGAACCCCACGAGCACAACCTCATGGGGCCACTCATCGAAGACGTGCCCCTCTTCTGCCTCCTCCAGCACCTCACACAGCGCCCCGCCCAGCGTGGGGCGCTCACCGACGGCGCCAACGCCGCGCAGCAAGATGACCTTGGTCAGCGTCTTGCCGGTAGGGCCAACCACATAGAACTGCACGCTCAGGATGCGGTTGCGGCCCTTCTTCAGGTACTCCCACTCGGCATCAAAGCCGATGAAGACCCGGGGACCCAGGCCCGACCGGGGAATCGATGCTTTAGCTGCCCGTGCGACGTCCGTCAGACCAGGAGGGGGCAGCATGGCCTTGGGGCCTGCCTTCATCTGAGCCCGGTACACCGCGAGCGCTTCCCGAAGCTCGGCAACGAAGGACATTTGCGGCTTCTGGGAAGTGCCCTCGGACGCAGGCGTAGAGGTAGGCGCATTCACCAGCGCCTGATCCATCAGACCGCGGAACTTGTGATCGCAGTAGGCCAGTAGCTTGCTGTCAACCCTGGCGCGAGACTCATCGGACCCCGCCAGATCCTCGGTGTCCGGCATCCCACACGCAGTACCAGGCCACGCCATCAGACCACCGTCAGTGCCCATCACCGAGCCGGTTTCATTCCACACGTATCTATCCCCCATGAACCAATTGACACCCATCGACCCGCCGCCATCGAGCGCAGCAGCAGGCCCGGAAAGAAAAACACCGCCACGGAGGGCGGTGTTGGCATGAGCAGCGGCATTCACGCCGCTGCCATGAGGCCTGTCAGCTTGCGGTGCCGCCCTTTGCGGCGTCATTACGCTTGGCTTGCCCAGCGGTCACGGGCGCAGGCTCCTCATGCAGGAAGGACCAGTCGGGCTGCTGGGCACGCCGACGGTTGTTGATCAAGTTGTCGAAGATGTCGATCACGCGCACGAATTTTTCAGCGCGCGTGTCATCATCTCCTCCTTCAATCTCGATCCAGCCGATCATGCGATTGCGCAGATCGAGAATGCCGACGCCACCGTCGAACGCCTTGACCGTCACGATCGCCTCGATCGAGATCAGGTCGCCGTTGGGCAGCCTCACTGCCTTGATGTAAGTCGCCATCGTTTGCTCCTTTGTTGAGACGGCATTTCCCCTGGGCGGTGCGGCAACGGCCTGCACCCCCATCACTCAGAACACAGAAAAACAGTTCCCGGTGTCAGTCCCGGGAAGCCGGCGGGGCGTGAGGCCAGCGCATGAGGATCACCCCTTCTGCGTTACGCCGTCGAACAGCGCTCCCACGCTGGCTGCGGCCGCATGCAACCGCTCGTGCTGCACAACCAAATACCGATTCGTAACGCTGACCGACCCATGACCCAGCAGCTTGCTGACGTCATTCACGGTCGCATCGCCGCTCTGCAGGACGAGCGTCGCGAAGGTGCGGCGGAACGCGTGCGGGGTCAGCCCCGGGGTGCCCGCCTTGACCAGAAGCTGCTGGTAGGCACGTCCCGGCCGCGCCATGTGCCCGACGCCATCGCGCCCTGGGAACAGGTAGTCGTTGACCTTGAGACCTTTGAGTTCCTGCACCACAGCCATCGCCTGCGGCGACAGCGGTACCGCCCTCGGCTGCCCTGCCTTGGTGGTGGGCAGCGTCAGCAGCTTGGCCTCTTCGTTCACCCAGGCCCACTTTGCGCCCAGCGCTTCACCGATCCGCATACCGGTCAGCAGCAGCAGGGTCACAAGCAGGCGCACCTTGTCGGGGGCCGTCTTGAGCGCATTGAAGAACTGTCGCCGCTCGTCCGGCATCAGCATGCGGGTGCGCTGGTTGCGCTCCCGGCGCAGCTTCAGGCTCTTCGCCGGGTTGCTTTGGACATAGCCAAGCCGCTCGGCAGTAGCGAAGATTGCCTTCAGCAGCGCGATGACGCGGTTCACCGTGGCATCAGACAGCTCGCTGAGCTTCCGGTTTCCGGTCGCTGCCGGCCGCAGCTGCGCCACTAGACGGTTCAGCACGACCCCGGTGATGTCCTCCATTCGGTAGCGCCCAATGACCGGCTCCACATGCACCTTGAACCGGCACTGGTGGTCCTTCCACGAGCGCAGTTTGCGCATGATGAGAGCCAGATACACCCGGGCGAAGAACTCGCTCAGCGTCATGGTGGCTTCGCTGGGATCGAGACCCTGCTCAGCGCGCCGAACCATGCGATCGACCGTCGCTACGGCCGTCATCAAGCTCATGGCGTCAACACTGCCAAGCACCTTTCTCCTCGGCTTACCGGCCCGGGATTTCGGCCCGTGAAAGAGCCAGCGGCGCTCTCCCGATGCATAGCTCAGCACGCGCAGGTGCTTCACGCCCTCTACAGGCTTCTCGGTCTGCTTGGGACGCTGGACTCGGCGCACCGGGGCGGCTCGCTCACCGCTCGGCTGCTCTGGGCCTGCATGAATTAGGGCTTGAGCTTCATGCACAAACCCTTTGTTTTTCTCAAACCTGTCACGGGATGCTTGCCCCGTAATGCTCCCCACCCTCACTGCCACTTGCAACTCCTGTGCGTTGTTCGATGGAGCGAATGGTAAGGCTTTGGAGAGCCTGCCTTCAGCTTTCAAATTGCTGTAAGCCGTTGATTTATAAGAGATTTTCCTTGAACCAGCTGACTACCATCGGCATGAGTTATCAGGCAAAACGGTGGTCCGTTCGGCGGCGCCGCGCAAGTCCTTCCGGCGATCCATTCAATCAACGATTTTCACGCAATTAATCGGCCCTCAAAACGAATCATTTCGCGCAGATAATTCGCCCCTACATCGAGCAAAATTTTTTCTCATGTCTCGTAGAAGCGACACAGAAGTCCTGCATGCGCTGTTTGATCCGCACAGCACGCGCTATCCGGGTATGGCACAGCATCTCCAGGGCAAGCCCTACAAGCGGATAGCTGAGGCGATCAACAAGCTGCTGCCCGTCGATCAGCAGGTCACCGCACGGCAAGTGCGTCGCTACATCGAGACACGGCGTGCAGCCGGAAACCTCGTCCACCAGGGGAAGGTGGGCCGGCCAGAGGACACACGCCTGACCGTGATAACCGGGCTGGGCGGCCTGTGCAGGGAGCTGTTGACGCTCACGGGTCTATCGACGCGCCAGCTGTACCAATGGCTCAAGGCCATCGAGGGCATCAAGGCCAAGCCGAAAGCTGAGCGACAAGGCAAGGCCATTGAGCCCGCGTTGGACGAACAGAACAAGGAAGACAGGCCAAAGCTGGGCAGCGAGTCAGCCCTGCGGAATGCGATCGGCGATGACCAGCTCGGCCCAGCGGTACGCCACCGTCCACGGCCTGCGGCGCTAGATCAGCGCTGCCAGTTGCGCCTACACCTCATCGCCATGCCGCCCCCATCGCCGACCTTTGCCATGCCGACGTCACCGCTGACCTATCAGTTGATCTTGGGCGGCTACGAGGTTTGCACGGGCTTTGTGAACTTCGTTTTCTATGAGCTGACTCTGCCCGCGACAGGCGAGAACTCGAAGCCCAGGCCCGGCAGACCACGGCGCATTCCGTCCGACACCCCCACCATGCCGATCCGGACTAGCAGCGGTGCCCTGCGGCGGCTTGAGCTGCCTCCGGGCGAGCTGGCAGCATTCATTGATGACACGAGGACTCGGATGCATTTGCCACTGGCAAGCGTCTGGCTGTCAGACAGCGTCATGGCGTCCCTGCCGGGCGGGGACGATTACCTGCCCGATTGGATTGGGGACGCCGACGCGCAGGACGGAGATCACCCTCAGCTCAGCATCGTTGAGTTCCCCTCGACAGTCGCAACGTGTGCCGACGACTTGCGTCGGAAGCTGCGCAAGGTCTGCGACCAGCACAACGGGTCCCACGCCAAGGGGGAAATCGGCAAGCTGCACGATGAGATCCGGGCAGTCCTCGCGGCACCCGTTTGGTCACGGTCACAGTCAAAGAAGATGAGCAAGGAACAAAAGGCGGAGCGGCAGCGCGAGCGCGAGGCCTTGCAGAAGTACGTTGACGATGACGAGCAATCCCTACCCACCGCCAAGGCACTGCACCTACGCAGGGTTAGCGCCACCGTCGTCCGCCTGATGGGCCAGCAGATGCCCGATCCCGCGCAAGAAAAAGAAGTAGCCCCGGGTGGTGTCATTGCCGCCGTAGGTATCCCCCATGCAGCAAGTGACACCACCTCGGGCCCACCGTCAGCGGGCAGCCTCCCGGAGCAGTTCGGAGACGCGCCCGGCAGCGTGACGCAGCTGGGTTGAGGCCAGGTGGGCATAGCGCGCCGTGGTGGACGCGCTCTGGTGGCCCAGCATCGCCTGCGCCACCTGCAAGCTCATGCCGGACTGAACCAGCATGCTGGCGTGCGAGTGGCGCAGCGTGTGGATGCACAGGCCCGACAGCCCGGCAGCCTTCGTCACGCGCTTGAAGGCCTTGGTCGGGTCGCCCAGGTGGCCGCCCCGACCATCGGCTGACGGGAACACCCACTCGCTGCCTTCTCGGTGGCGCTTGCGCAGGATTTCCAGTGCGATCTCCGACAGCATCACCACCCTGCCCCGGCCGGTCTTCGTGACCGGCACGTACCAAAGCGCCTGGTCCATGTCGATGTCGCTCCAGCGAGCGGTCAGCCCCTCATGCCGACGTACCCCGGTCGCCAGCAAGAAGCGGAACAGGTCGGCCGCCGTCTGGTTGGGCTCGTCATCAAGCGCCGCCCAGAACCGGCGCAACTCCTCGCCGGCAAGGTAGCGCTGGCGCTGGTTGTTCTCCTGGTGCATCTTGACGCCGCGCACTGGGTTCTTCTCCAGCTTTCCCCACAGGATCGCCAAATTGAAGATCCGCTTCATGAGCGCCAGGATGCGGTTGGCCGTGGCCGCGCAGCGCTCGACCCTCTTGCGGTCGTGGAACGCTTGTATGTCTTGCGTCTTGATGGCCTCCAGTGCCAGGGCACCGAATTCAGGCAGCACATGCAGGCGCAGCCGCGTCTCGTCGTCCTTGAAGGACCGCTTGGCCGCCTTGGCGTGCGGCATGTAGTCCTGGGCGACAAAGCCGGCGAGGGTCAGCGCCGCAGGGGCGCCGGCCGGGGGCCCTTGGGGGTCGATGCCTTTGGCGGCCTGGGAGCGGGCATCGATGGCGAGTTGGCGCGCCTGGGCGACCTCGACGGCCGGATAGTCGCCGAGCTTCATGCTGCGCTTCTGCCCAGTCATGGTGTAGCGCAGCAGCCAGCTCTTGCGGCCGAGCCGATTGACGACCAGGCGTAGGCCCGCCACATCGGTATCGCTGTACTCGACCTCCCGGGACGCCGAGTCGGCCGGGCATGGCGGCAGGCCGTCGATGAGTTTCTTGGTGAGCTTGAATTGGCGTTTCATCGTGGTAGTGGGTTGATGGCGCCCGGTGCAGCGGCAGGCAAAACCGCCCCACGAAGTACGAATCCGTGGGGCGGTCGGGGTGCAGCCGCCGGGCGGTGCATGAAGGCAAGCGCGACAACGAGTTGCCGCACCTGAAGAGGTAGGGGTTTTGGCCGGGTCGGCGCGCCGGTCTATTCCTGGTCTTCGCGGCGACCGTCCGGGTCAATGGCTGGCGCCGGGGCTTGCTGGAGCCGGGCGAAGTGCAGCCGGGTGTCGCCCCAGGCGGCCCACTCGGCTTGACGCCGAGGCAGACCACCTTCGTACTCCCGAACTCCCGCGCGCTCCTCGAAGAACTCGCGCTGGTCGGCATCAAGCCGCGCCACCCGCATCGCCAGCGCGGGGTCCAAGGGCGGGCCGTATTTCGGGCCGACCACTGCTCAATACTCGCTGGGCAAGAGGACCGTCGTGACCGAACGGTCGGCTTCAGTAATGATCCAGATGCGTTCATCGCCACCGATGCCGTAGCTCGACAGCAGGCGATCGCCGTGGATGAGCGCTAGATCGTTGAGCCGGGCGTCACTGGGCGACACATCGCCCCAGTCACCACGCAGATGGCGCAGCAGCAGCTCGTGCGGCGCACGGCCCTGCTCCTGCAGCACGGCCAGGGCGCCGGGAGTGGCGAGCACGCGGCCGGGATTGAAGCGGACGCTGCCGCCCACCATCACGATCGCTGCAGTCAGTAGAACGCTGCCGTCCTCAGATTGATTGGTACTCACAGGTTGGTCTCCAAAAATGAAAAGGGCCGAAGGCGCACAGCGGCGACTTCGGCCCGGATGGGGTGTGGAAGGGGAACGTCAGGGGGCGGACGGCTCGGGTACGGCGAATGCGGAACACACACCCAGGAGCTGCGGGTCAATGCCGTGGCGCTTGGGCACCACCACATCCACGCCGAAGCCGGTGTCGTCCAGCACGAAGACGGCCTCGTAGCAGCACGGGTGCTCGGTGATGACCTCCCAGCCGTGCAACGCGCCGTCCAGCGCGCTGCGCCAGGACACGCCGGCAACCCGCTCGACCTCCTCGATGCCGTCGCCGGCCTCCAGCAGCAGGAAGTAGCCATAGATGGCCGGGTCGTAGTCCTCGCCGCCCGCGATTTCCACGAACCGCCGCGCCAGCAGTGCCCGGACCTCAGGGTCCTGCACCGCTTGCAGTTCGGCCGGGTCACGCAACGCCAGCATCGCTGCCCTCTTCCGCTGAGGGTTGCCGGGAGGCCTGTCCCTTACGGGACTTCTTGCCCTTGGGCTGTTGGGTCGTATCTGCCTTGGCAGCGTCCGCGACAGGTTGCGCCGCTGGCGGTGGCGCATCGCCGGGGGCCGGCTCGGGCAGTGGTTCGGCCGGCAGCGCCAGCTGCTCGGCGTACCAAGCATCCCAGTCACCGGAAATCAGGTGCTGGTGGGCGTTGTCGGGCGCCGGAGACAGCAGGCCCTCAGCGCGCAGGATCGCGGACAGGAACCCGGGGTTGTTGGTGCTGCGGCCGATGAAGGCGCCCCGGAAGGTCTTGGAGGGCAGCGCCACGCCGGGCTGGGCATCGGCCACGCACAGGCGGACCTGGGTGAACGGTACGGCCTCGCGGCTGAAGTAGCCGGAACCGCCCTGGTTGCCGGTGATGGCGAAGTACAGGTCGCTGCGATCGCTGTCAGTCAGCAGCCGGTAGAGCACGGCGCCGTTGGAGTAGGCGCCGGCCTTGGCAGCAGCAGCGTCCTTGATCAGGAATAGGGGTTGATTGGCAGGCATAGGAAACTCGTTGATGCTTCGCCCAAAGGACGAAATCCCCAGGGCTGAAATAGCCAAGGGGATCAGGGGAGGAAGGCCACAAGGGCCAGATCGACGGCAGTAAGTCGTCAGCGACGCAGACGAATTTGCAAGTCGATATCTACCTCGCTGGGCAGCAACGAATCCCAGCTGGTGGTCACGGGCAGGGAAAATGCAGACTTGGTTGTCATGGTTCGATTTCCGGTTGATGGGTTGTTGAGGCAAACCGTCTGAACGGTCGGTAGCCTCAAGAAAATCATATATACCTGGAACCACAGCAGATACGGTCCGACCATCCACGGCCGATTGCCACCAGTGGGGCCCAATTACCCGCAACGATCCGAACAGATCAGTAGCGGCAACCTCACCTCAACAGGACCCCACCATGCAAGATAAATGTCTATTCCCCACGAACTGGCTCGCCAAGCGTCTTGGACTGTCGGTATCCACCATCGAGCGGCTGCGCGCTAATACTCCCGCCGAACTCCCTCCACATATCACCATCGGCGGCTCCATCCGCTACGACAGCGATACGGTTGAGCGATGGCTGCACGGCCGCATGCAGACACCCGCTGCCCGGACCGGGGATGCCGGACCGGTTCCTGTCACCCCAAATCATTGACGCTCAGCAGCGAGCCCTCCCGGCTGGCTGCTGAAATCTCGATGAATTGGCTTCTCACCGCCAGGACAGTAAGAAGCACGGGCCGCGCGGCCTTCCGGTCGGACCGGCAAGAAAGATCATGCACTAGAAGCGTCCTCTACCCCTTTGGGGTAGAGG